>JBDRIL010000015.1:0-10472 GCA_043815885.1 archaeon
TTATTTTTGCTTTTTTATTGGTAACTGGTTTCTTTACAATTTATATGTACGCTAATTTTGGGATGAGAACCTTAAATTATTTAATTATTTTTCTCGGATTTTTTTCTTTTATTGCTCTCTCACGGGTCTACAAAATGGAAAAATTAAAGTATCTTGTATTTGTGGTTTTACTTCTTTTTCCCTGTTCTCTTGTTGTTGGAACACGAGACCCAACGATATTAAATATTAAGGTAATCTACCATGCGCCTCAATACATAATCGAAGAAATGGAAATAGAAAACTGGAAAAATGAAAACAAATTATCAATTGATGGAAGTTATAGAATCAAAGACCATCTAGAGGGGATGCTTTTAAATCAAAAATATGACATAATTTATTCAGGGAAGGCAAGATTTGTGGGAAAAGAAAATGAGGAGATGAAATGAGGATTGGAATCTTTTTTGACACCTTTCTACAAGGAGGAGGCGCAGAAAAAGCGCTGTCAATTCTGGCCAAGCACTTAAAGGCAGACATAATTACCTCCGGGTATAATAGCGAACTTTACAAGGACTGGAAAGTCAATCCAATTGACTTGGGGAACTTCACTTACAAATTCAACAATAGGATTGGTTTTGCTGAAACAGGAGCTTGGTTTTACTTCAATAGAAAAAGATTTGATTATGATTTGAATATATTTGGAGGGATTTTTTCAATATTTGCTGCAGAAGGAAATTCGCCGAATATATGGTACTGTTTTTCTCCTAACCGGACATTGTACGATTTAAGGAGGAAGAGAATGAATGAAAGCAATTTCTTAGGAAAAAAAATAATTAACATTTATTCTAATTTTTTGATTCCAAGAGACCAGAGAGCAGTGAAAAAACATATAGAGAAGATTTTTTGTATTTCAAATAATACCCAAGAAAGAGTCAGAAGGTTCTATGGATTGGAGTCTGGAGTGATTTATCCTCCAATTGAGACTGAAAAGTATAGGTTTAAGGAATTCGGGGATTATTTTTTTACTGTGAGCAGACTGATTCCGGAGAAGCGAGTGGATTTGATTGCAAGAGCCTTCACTGAAATGCCAGAGAAAAAATTAGTTATTGCTGGTTATGGACCGGAAGAAAAAAATATTAAGAAAATAATTCAAGGACACAAAAACATTGAATTCATTGGAAGGATAAATGAAAAGGAATTAATTGATCATTACGCTAACTGCCTAGCAACTGTTTACATGCCTGTGGATGAAGACTTTGGAATGATTGCACTGGAAGGAAACGCTTCAGGCAAGCCATGCATTGCAGTAAATGATGGGGGCTGCAGAGAAGCAGTCAGAAACAAAAAAACTGGTTTTCTCATCGAGCCAAAAGAAGAAGAAATAATCAAAACGGTGAACAATCTTTCAGAAGAAAAAGCTGAGAGAATGAAAAAAGACTGTATTAATTGGAGCAAGGAATTTGACGTAAGAAAGTATCTCCAGCGATGGGATGAAGAGATAAAGAAGAAAATTGGTTGAATGGTGGGGAAATGAGGAAAAAAAGTTTGGAAAAAATCAGTTGTCCTGAATGCAATTCAAATGAATTCCATCTAACCAAAAAAAATGAAAACAAGACAGAGATAAGGGAAGGAATAATAGAATGCAAAGGATGCAGAAAAAAATTCTCAATAAAAAATGGAATAATTGATTTGCTTTTAAATCCAAGCAAAAGCATAGTAAATGAACAGAAAGGATGGATGCATGACCATAAAAAAAATTTTGAATCTGTAAGGAGAAACGAATTTATTTTATCTCTGCCTCGCCCTCAAAACCCAGAGGACAAGGAATGGTGGGAAGAACAGGCAACGAACTATGAATTTGTATTCGAAAAGATGAAACTGAGCGGAAAGGAAAGTGTGCTTGATTTGGGGGCAGGAAGGTGCTGGAGTACAAGAGATTTTGCAAAAAAGGGCTGCGAAGCAATAGCATTGGATATTGTAAGAGAAAAGTATGTAGGATTGGAATCATCCGATTTATACATAACTAAGGATCTTTTTTTTGAGAGAATTCTGGGGGATATGAATGAAATTCCTTTTATGGACGAATCTTTTGATATAGTTTTTTCTACTGCCACACTTCATCATTCAAGCAACTTAATGGAAACATTTAAGGAAATAAGAAGGGTACTGAAACCAAATGGAAGGATTGTTTTGGTTAACGAGCCAGTGAGAGGAATTCTTGAAAGCAAGGAATTCAAGCATGAATTGGTTGATTTGGGAGTGAATGAACACAAGTACACTTTATTTGAATGGATCAATGCACTTAAAAAAAATGGGTTTAAGGTAAAGATATTTTTTCCGAAGAATGTTGAGGAAATGATGAAGACAGGAAATGTAAAAGGAGAAAAAAAATACAAATTGGTTATTGGAAGGATTGTTTCAGTTTTTTGGAGATTCGCTCCAACAAGAGTTATTCTGGAAAGAGTATTACATTTGCCTGGACAGGTGTTTATTGGAATGGGATTGATTGCAATAGGAGAAAAAAAGTGAAAAAAATGAGGATTGCAATGATTCATCTGGGTTTTCCTCCGGAGGATGTTGCTGGAGGAAGTCTTTACGTATATAATTTAGCTAATGAATTAAGTAGGTTGGGGCATGGGATTGATGTCTACACTTACAAACCTAAAAACAAAACCAAGAGAAACGATTACCCAACTGAAAAAAATGTCAGGGTTAAAAGATTAAACTACAGATATGTCCCCCTACTGAAAGAAAAAGTGATTCTGAACATAAATAAATCCATTGATTTTAGAAAGTATGATTTAGTGCACGGATTCCATCCACTTTATTTCACTGTCTCAAGCGTGTTTAATGAATGCAAGAAAAAAGGAATTCCTTTTGTAAACACTGTATTTGATTTGGGGATTTTTTCTTCCGGCATTACAAGGAGACTGAGGTTTAAAACGCAGTTGGAAGGTTCGCTCAAAAAAATGGCTTTTGGGACAACCATCTCAAAAACAACTGAAAAAAAATTAATTGAATTCCTCCCAGAGACCGAACCAAAAATTGAATTTATTCCGCCTGGAATAGATGAAAAAATATTTGACCCCAAAAAAGTGAACGAAGAAAGGATAATGAGGAAATATGGAATCAAGAGTAATTGCAAGAATCTGTTGTTTGTCGGAAGAGTTATCCCATCAAAAGGAATGGAATATTTATTGGAGGCATTGGAAGCAGTAATTGAAAAAAGAAATAAAATTAATTTACATGTTGTTGGGGAAGTGGATGCAAATTATAAAAAAAAGCTGGAGGAAAAAGTTAATGGATCTGGATTAAAGGGAAAGGTATTCTTTCATTCATTCACTCCAATTGGAGACCTGCCCGGAGTATTTAAATTAAGTGATCTTCTTGTATTGCCTTCCTTCACTGAGGGAGAGGGGTTTGGATTGGTTGTATTGGAAGCATTAGCAATGGGAACGCCAGTGATTACAACAGAGATCGTTGGAAGTTCTTATCTCATAAAAGAAAACCCCAAATACGGGATAATAGTGAAGGAAAAGAATTCTGATGAATTAAGCAATGCAATAATTGAATTGATTGAAAAAAAGAAAGCAGTTAATTCAAGGAAAATAATTGAAGATTATTCCTGGGGAAAAGTTGGCAGAAAGATGAACGAAATATATGAAAGGGTGGGAAAAGAGAAATGACTAAACTGGTTTTGGCTCATGTATGGAATCCTTCCATTTATCCTCCGCTTGGATTGGGATACATTGCCTCTTACTTAAAAAAATATGGAATCGATTCAGAAATAAAAATCATAGGAAACGAAGCAAAACAAGCACTAAAAGAAATACTGAGAGAAAAACCTGATTTGGTTGGATTTACTGCCTCAAGTCCAGCTTATCATGTAGCGGAGTGGGTTGCAGGAAAACTGAAGGAAGAAACCAATGTACCGGTTATTCTTGGGGGAGCGCACATTACCCCAATTCCTGAAACGCTCTCAAAAAACTTTGATTTGGCTGTATTGGGAGAAGGAGAGCAAACCTTTCTTGAGTTAATGAAGTTGGTGGAGAAGGGAGAGGATTTTTCAGAAAAGAATTTGAAAAAAATTAATGGCTTGGCTTTTCATTCAAAAAAAGAAGTTAAGAAAACACTGCCAAGGAAACTGATTACTCCCTTGGATGAAATCCCTTTTCCTGCAAGGGAATTATTTGGAATGGAAAAATATCTTAAACCCCAAGACATTCTCTGCACGCATGAATCAATCAGGGGAACATCAATGCTTTCCTCCAGAGGCTGCCCATACAGGTGCATTTACTGTCAGGCCTCAACACACTGGAATTTCCTGAGAATGAATTCAGCTGAATACGTTGCAAATGAAACCAAACACTTGCACGAAAAATACAAGGTAGAGGGGATTGCTGTAGTGGACGATTTATTTATTTCAAATAAGGATAGATTGAGAGGAATAATAAAGAAGCTAAAAGAACATGGAATCCTTGGGGAAATAAGGTTTTTGGTTGATGGAAGAGCGAATTTAATTGACAATGAAACCCTCAAATTATTAAAGAAATTAAATGTTGTAAATGTTACTTTAGGGATTGAATCAGGTTCTGAAAGGGTATTGAATTACTTAAAGAAAGGAACTGTTACAGTAAAACAAAACATTGAAGCAATAAATAAAATTAATGCGTATGGAATGGGTGTTTATGGACAGTTTATGATCGGTTCACCAACCGAAACAAGGGAAGAAATGTTACAGACTCTGGAATTTATTAAGAACCCTGGAATAAAGACGGCACACATTTCAATTACTACCCCTCTTCCAGGAACAGAGTTGTGGGATTACTGCTCTGAGAAAGGCCTTATTGATTTGAAGAACATGGATTGGAGTAAGTTTGATATGGATCCAAAAAGGATTGAAAACAGTTTTTACGTCAATGAAAAGGTTCCGTTTGAGGAATTCAGGAAGATCTATGACAAGTGCTGGCAGGAATCAATGACGAAACATCTCTCCCAGAGTTCTTTCTTTAGCAAGGATAATTTAATTAAAGGTTTAAGGAAACCGTTATTTTCATTGAAATTGGTTATTAATTTATTGAAGAGAAAGTTGAGTGGGTGAAATGAAGTTCATGAAAATACTTGTATTGAGGCTTGATAGGCTTGGAGATTTAGTGCTTTCACTTCCAGCAATAAATTCCCTTAGAGAAAATTTTCCTGAAGCGAGAATCAGTGTAATGGTAAAAAAAGAATTCAAGGAATTAATTGAAGGAAATGCTTCCATCAACGAAGTAATTGAATTTGATCCAAGTGGAATCCACAAAGGAGGATTGGAAAAGGTAAAATTAGCTTGGGAAGTGAGGAAAAAAGGATTTGATTTAGCAATAGATCTGGCTCCGGTGAGAAACGACTTTAGTGCTCTCGTACTTTTACTTAGTGGAGCAAGGGAGCGGGTTGGTTACAATGTAGGATTGAGGAGGATTGGTGCAAACAGGAAGATGGACTTTCCTAAAGAAATAAAGTATGAAGTTGAGCTGACTCTGGATTTATTGAGAAAAATTGGATTAAAAAAAATAAACAAAGAACTAAGAATTGATGTTAAAAAAGATAATAAAAAGAAAATAAATAATTTATTAAAAAATTTGAATTTAGAAAAAAAACTTTTGATTGGAATGCATCCGGGTGTTTCAGGAGACATTCCAGAGAAGGCATGGAAGAAGGAAAGGTATGCAGAGCTAGGGAAAAAATTAATGAATGAATTGAATGCAACAATTATTTTAACTGGAAACAGGAAGGAAAAAGGATTATTGGGGGAGATAAATGAATTAATGGAAAGAAAAGCTTACTATTTTTCAGAATTAAATGCAGGAGAATTAGCCGCATTGATAGGAGAGGTTAACTTATACATAACTAACAATTCTGGCCCGATGCACATTGCAGTTGCACTGAAAAAACCAACAATTGTAATAAATGCATTTTCCAACACTAATCGTTGGGGACCAAAAGGGGAAAACTGCACAGTGTTAAAAAAAGGGCTTCCATGCTGGCCTTGTGAAACAGGAAAGCCAATTAACTGCAAGAGAAACTTTGAGTGTATTAACTCAATCAAAGTAGAACATGTTTTTAATGCAGTAAAGAAACAATTAAATTTAAATTGAAAGGGGAAAAAATGAATAAAAAGAAAAGGATTGTACTTGTTAGGCCTAAGGCAAACGAAAAAGAAAAATTAATTGTAACTCCTTTGTCGTTGCTTACGGTTGCGGCTCCATTGGAGAGGGAAGGGTACGACATAAAAATAGTGGATTCGGATTTAGAAGCGAATTATATAGAAAAAATTTTGGAATATTCTGAAAATGCCATTTGTGTTGGAATAACCTCTATTACAGGCTATCAAATCTCTGACGGATTGAAGATTTCTAAAGCAATAAAGAAAAAATTTCCTAAGCTGCCTATTGTCTGGGGCGGATGGCACGCTACTGTCGCACCAAAAGAAACTGCTGCAAACCCTTACATTGATGTTGCAGTTAAAGGACAGGGAGAAGTAACATTTCAAGAATTAGTTTACGCTTTCGAGAAAAACAAATCAATTGACAAAATAAAAGGAATTGCCTTCAAGAAGAAAGGAAAAGTAGTAATGAATCCTTTAAGGCCATTTGAAGACCTAAATAAATTTCCCCCAATTCCTTATCACTTAATCGATGTTGAAAAATATATTGAAGCAAGACCTGAAAGAGAGAGAACAATTGAATACCGCTCAAGTCAAGGATGTCCATTTCACTGCAATTTTTGTGCGGAGTCATGCATGACTGGAATGAGATGGAGTGGATTGAAGGCTGAAAGAGTCGTGGGAGAATTAGAAAACCTTGTAAAGAAATACAATATTGAAAGCATATTGTTTTTTGAGAATAATTTTTTTCTTGATAAAGAAAGAGTGAGGAAAATCAGCAAAGGAATCCTTAAGAAGAAGTTAAAAATTAAAATGAGAAACATGAATGCCAGGGTAAATGGATTCAATAACTTTGAACCGGAGTTAATGAGATTGATAAAGAAGGCCGGAGTAAGAGACATATTGATTGGGGCAGAATCAGGAAACCAGAAAGTATTGGATTTGATAAATAAAAGAATTAAAGTTGAAGACATAATTGAAACAAAAAGAATCTGCAACAAATATGGAATGATGCCCTTTGTTTCCCTTATGACCGGGTTTCCTTTTGAGGAGGTGCCTTTCGAGGAAGAATTTAATGATACATTGAATTTAGTGGAAAAATTTCAGGAATTCGACAACAACAATTTCTTCTTTATTAACATCTATCTCTCCTATCCGGGAACAGAACTCCATGAGTACGGATTAAAAAAAGGTCTGGAAAAAAAGAAGTCTTTAGAGGAATGGGCAAAGTTTGATTTAACCACAAAAAACCCATGGGTTCCTGAAGGCTATGAAAAGAAGATTGAACACATAAATAACTACGTTATCAGAATTCCTACTAAAAGGAGTGAAAGGGATTGGGAAGCATTGAGCAACAATCCTTTACTGAAAAAATTTTTTGTTTTCACTCACAAAGTCCTTTCAAGAACTGCAAAACTAAGGCTAAAGTACAGGTTCTTTGATTTTCCAGTTGAGTACAGGTTTCTTAAACTGATTTCTCCTGCAATGAAGAGTTGATGGAATGGTTGATGTATCAATAAGCATTGCTTCTTGGAATACAAGGGAACTGACAAAACAATGCATTGAATCAATTTACATGGAAACAAAGAAGCATCGCTTTGAAATAATTGTAATAGAGAATGGTTCTACTGACGGAAGCGCTGAAATGATTAAGAAGAATTTTCCAGAAGTAATTCTGATTGAAAACAAGGAAAACGTTGGGTTTGGCGGAGCGCACAATCAGGCATTTGGGGTTAGCAAGAGAAGGTATAACTTGATTCTTAATTCTGACACGATAATTTTAGATAGAGCAATAGACAAGATGGTTGATTTTTTGGAAAAAAATAGTGATGTTGCTGTAGTAACATGCCTGCTCTTAAACCCAGACAAAACAGTCCAGCACTTCGTTGATACCTTTCCAACCATCAGGAATCAATTCCTTTACAGGATTCCTTATTTTGAGAGACACCTTAAAGGAGAAGTAAACTTTGATTATTCAAGGCAACAAGAGGTAGAAAACTTTACTGGGGCATGCTACACTATAAGGAGAAAAGTAATTGATGAAATAGGAACATTTGATAAAGATCTCTTTGCATACATGGAGGAAACAACATGGTTTTACAAGATGAAAAAGAAAGGCTTGAAGCTTATTTATTATCCAGAACCAAAAATCATCCATTATGGCGGGGCTTCGACTAAAACATGGGAACAAAAACACATCTGGTTTTACATGAATATGCTGACTTTCTTCAAAAAGAATTACGGGTATCCCTACTTAGTTCTCGTAAAACTGTATGTATCATTGAGCAATATCCTTGAATTATGTAAGGTGCCTTTTTTATGGATTCTTCCTAAAACCAAAAGAATCAAAAAGGAAAGAGATAAATCAACGCTTGCCTGGACTCTACTGAAGATTAATTTATTTAAAAGTGTTTGAATGAAAACAGAAAGAATTTTTGATGAAAAGAAGGAAGTTTATTCAGGGAGAAAGGAATTTGAATTAATTAAATTTATTTCTCCTGGACAAAAGGTTTTGGATGTTGGCTGTGCGGATGGGACACTAGGACAAAAAATTAAGAGTGAATTTGGAAATGTGATAGTTGGGATTGAAGTATCAAAAAAAATGGGAAAAGAGGCAAGGAAGAAACTGGATGCAGTAGTGATTGGGGATGTAGAGGAGATTAATTTAAATCTCAAAAAAAATTATTTTGATGTAGTTGTTCTTGCAGATATCCTTGAACACTTGAAACAACCTGAAGGAGTAATTAAGAAATTAAATCCTTTTTTGAAGTCTGATGGAACGATTATTGTTTCAGTTCCAAATGTAGCAAATATCTTTGTTAGATTGAAATTACTGTTTGGAAAATTTGATTACGAAAAAAGCGGGATAATGGATGAAACTCATTTGAGATGGTTTACACTTAAATCACTAAAGGAAATGATGGAGAGGAATGGTTTTAAGGTTGAAAAAACAGAGGGAATCAGGAATGTTCTAGCCTTAAAAAAATTGCAGGCATTCTTTGATTACTTTAAATTATTGAAACCATATGAAGCGATTGACAAGTTTCTTGCAAATAAATGGAAGAGCCTCTTTGCACAACAATTTATTCTTGTTTGCGAGAAGAAAGAAAAAAATTAATTCAAACCAAATTTTTTATCAATGTATTTCTTAAAGAAGTATTGGAGTACCTTATATTCAATTGGAAATGCAAAGAACCTGTGCCTTAACCTGAATTCAGCAGATTTTCTAAAGAGTAAGTGAATAGGTTTGAATTTTGAGTCCTTAAAGTTATCATAGAGAAAAGTGGTGTAAAGAAAAACAAATCCCTGCAATTGGTCAACGATATCCACGTACTTTTGCGAAACCCATGGGAGAT
Source organism: archaeon (assembly GCA_043815885.1). GTDB lineage: Archaea > Iainarchaeota > Iainarchaeia > Iainarchaeales > 1-14-0-10-31-34 > JBDRIL01. The sequence goes on from JBDRIL010000015.1 coordinate 9,478, forward strand.
TGGTTTCATTTAGGTTTATTTTGCTCCATTCCTCTAGGCTTTGGGGTTCAGAGACGCCATTCTGGAGACATACATCGTAAAGAGGAGACCCAGGAAAGGGAGTGTAAATAAAAATACTAATGTAATGCCTGTTATCTATTTCACTCAGCCTTTCAATTAAATCAAGCAAGCCGTTCAATTGTTTTTTTGTTGCTTCATCCGGGTTCTTTTTTATATTGAATGGAATGCCAATCATCAAAGAAACAAACAATGTAAGATTATGTCTGTGAGCAATCTTTTTCAATTTAATTGTATCCTCTATTGTTGCTCTTTTGTTAATGAAGTCAAGAAGTTTTTGGTCTGCGGCTTCCGCCCCAATCAATAAATCACTTAAGCCCGCTCTCTTCATTAAACCCCATAAATCGTCTTCGAATTTAACCAATTGCTCTGTTCTACCATTGACATTGCCCCACTTGATATTAATTTTTTCTTTTAACAAAATTTCACTGAATTCTTTTACTCTGTTTTTGTCAACAAAAAAATTACTGTCAGCAAAACGAATCCCATTGATTTTATAGCTCCTTATTAACTGCTTTATTTCTCTAACAATTCTTTCCGCCTTTAAGCCACTCCATCTTCTCTTATGAACCTTTATCTCTGAGCAAAAACCACAGTTAAAGGGGCAACCATAACTTGAAATATAGTCTATCACCCTTTCAGCGTAATGCGTTTTCACAATGTACCTTTCCATGTCCTTAATTAAAGAGTAATCCATTGGGCGAGTTGAATTAATGTCTTTTATTTCAGCATCTGGAGTTTCTACAGTTTTTCCTTTTTCCTTAAAAACAATTCCATTTATTTTTTCCAGAGGTTTCCCTGAACATATGGCATCAACTAATTTAACTATTGTTTCCTCGCCCCTGCCTTTTACAGCAATATCCACATAAGGAGAGTTAATCGTCTGCCTTGGAAGAATCGATGGATGATAGCCCCCCCAGATTACTGGGATATTTTGG
>JBDRIL010000016.1:0-7106 GCA_043815885.1 archaeon
GCTGCAGGTAGTGGAATCAGCACAACCTTCTGCAGCATTAGAATTTGTAATTGCATTTCCTATGCAGCCTGAAAAAGCAACAGCCAGAATCAGGACAACAAATATTGCTCCTTTCATGACCGCGTTTTTCTTTTGCTGTAATCTGATTTTGCCGCCGTTACTGTCTTTCAATTTTGTGAATCTTTTATGCATATTCTGTTCCTCCAATAACTTGTTCTACTGTAGCCATTTTTTGATTTCTTCTGTTGTGGGAATGCGTCCGCTGCAAACAATCTTGCCGTCAACGGCTAATGCAGGCGTTGCCATTACTCCTGCTTCAATTATTTTGTTCACGTCGGTAACCTTTTCTATTTCAGCTTTTTTTCTTGTTTCATCCAATGCTTTTCTTGCGTTTGCTTCAAGTTGCTTGCATTTCGGGCAACCAGTTCCCAATATTTCTATTTTCATTTAATTCCCCCTTAAACCATTCCAAAAATCAATCCTGCAATAGAGGAATAAACTACAACTATTGCAATGTATGCAATTGTTTTTTTGTTTCCTAAAACGCTTCTTATTACAAGCATTGCCGGCAAGCTTAATGATGGGCCGGCAAGCAACAAAGCCAGTGCTGGCCCCCGATTCATTCCTTTTGCAATCAGCGCCTGCATTATGGGCACTTCAGTCAGTGTTGAAAAGTACATGAATGCCCCAAATATTGAAGCCAAGAGGTTTGCTTGTATTGTGTTTGAGCCAACCCATTGAATTATTAGCTGTTCTGGAATTAGCGGCATTATGAATCCAACAATAAATACGCCGATGAAAAGATAGGGAATAAGCAGTTTGCTTATGCTCCTTGTTTCTGATAACCATTTGTTTCTTGTTTCTGTTTTGAATTTCAACAAAACAATTGCTATGGTAATCAGCGCCAGGAAACCCATTAATGCCCATTTTATTGTTGAATCAATTTGCAGGCCGTTGACTACAAGAATTCCCGCCATTGAGGCAAAAAAAATAAGCCGACAGAAGTTTTAGAGATTTTTTGTCCTGTTTCTTCTTCTATTGCAATTTCTTGTTTTGCGTTTTTTTCCCTGAAAAGAAAAGCCATTGTCAAGCCGACAAGCCCTGCCAAAGCAATCGCTGCAACCGCTCTTGCCAGGCCAATTTTGAATCCCAAAACACTTGCTGTAAGAAAAATTGCCGCTATGTTTATTGCTGGCCCTGAGTAAAGGAATGCTGTTGCTGGGCCCAAACCAGCCCCTCTTTTATATATTCCTGCAAACAATGGAAGGATTGTGCAGCTGCAAACAGCAAGAACCGCCCCTGAAACAGACGCAATCGGGTAGGAAACATAAGGTTTTGCTTTTCCGCCCAGGTATTTCAACACAGCCTGTTTTTTCACGAATACTGCAATAGCGCCTGCAATAAAGAATGCCGGAACAAGGCAGGTTAAAATATGCTGTGTTGCGTACTCGTGCAACAAAACAAAACCGCTTAGCAAGGCATTATCCAGCCATTGGCTTCCAACCGGCATGAAGTAAAATGCCAGAAACAGTGCTGCCAGCAACAAAAACAAGTTTTTTTCTTTCATTTTAGTCTCCTTCTGATTTAGATTCTGCTGCTTTAAGGATTTTTCTTACCCTGTCGTCTTTTATTCTGTAGAATATTTTTTTGCCTTCCCTTCTTGATTTAATTAAACCTGCTTTTTCAAGCTTTGCCAATTGGATTGAAACAGTTGACTGTGTTCTCTTCACTCTTGGAAATATTTCGCAGACGCATCTTTCCCTGTTTAAAAGCAGTTCCAGTATTTTTAGCCTTGTTTCGTCCGCAAGTGCCTTGAGTATTTTAATAGGCTTTTTTCCGCCCATAAAACATATTGATGGACATCAATATTTAAATATTTTTCTGCATTCATTTCTTCCATGAAACAAATCAGCGTTATTGGCGTTTTTCTTTTATTTCTTGTTTTACTTTTTGTCGGCTGTGTTGAGCCACAGAATGATAAAAACCAGGGTAATAATTCCGTTCCCGAATCAGAAAATAATGGCCTCGGGAATGAACAAGCAAGCAACCAGCCACCCTCCGAACAAGTTTCCGAATACGATAATTTGGACGTGAACCTTTCAGTCTCAACTGACAAAAACGAATACGGTTCTCATGAGGAAGCAAAAATAACAGTCACAACATACTCCTCAGGGAATGTGCAAAATGTTTTAGTCAAAGTCTGGGGGATTGCCCCTTATTCCGAAAACTACATTGAGAGTGAGAAAACAATTGATTTAGTGGAAGGAGAAAACATAATTGAGTTTGTTGAAACCACTCCTTACTGCACTGCAGGATGCGGTGGCGTTTATCCTGGTCCTTACGGTTTGCACGCTTCAATTGAATACAATAGAAAAGAACTGGCTAAAGCAGAAACAGAAATAACACTAACAAGCCACTAATTTGCCGGGTAACTTAATTTATCTAATCATTGCCTATTGAAATGCATGGAAGATAATGCTTAAAATATGATTAATGCCCTTGAGCTCTTTTATGCCTTCACCTTAGTTTTACTGCTGTTCCGTAAACCAGTATTTCTGCTGCTGAAGCCATTACCTGTGAGGTCGTGAACCTTACATTGATTATTCCGTCTGCTCCAAGGGATTTTGCTTCTTCAACCATTCTTTGCATTGATTCTTTTCTTGCCTCTGTAAGCATTTCAGTGTATTCTTTTAATTCTCCGCCAACGACCTGCCTCAAACCGGCTATAACGTCTTTTCCAAGCCATTTCGCTCGGATAGTGTTTCCCTTTACAATTCCAATTGTTTCAATTATTTCTTTTCCTTGAACGAAATCCGTGTTAACAATAATCATTTTTTTCACCTCAAAAATTTTTGTCAAACCTTTCTTTTTTCAGGTCATTCAATCTTTCAAATACCAGTGAAACAATTACAATCCCTGCTCCAATTATTGCAATGATCCATCCTCCGACAACCGAAAACAGGATTAAATACTCTCCTGCAATAATCCCTATAATCGGAAAAACCGTGAGCAAAAACAATCCAATCAATACAAGTACTGCTCCAAAAAGCTGTATTGTGTTCATGAAACAAATTAAACCACAAAGAAAATAAATTGCTTTGCTTTTTACCTTCCTGTAATTCCATTAAAATAATCAGTGGAATTGGAATTGTATGAATTTTTCATAACTTTTTGTTTTCCTTCAGCGCATTATTTAAAAATGTTTTGAGGGATAATACAATTGTTTTTCTTCAATCAACGTGATTTTTTGGTTGAATGAATTGAGTTAGGGGGAATTTAATTGGCTGGAGTGTCTGAAAGAACCAAAGGACTTGGAACAGAGAATGCTTTCGAGGTTCTTGGAGAAGTAAAGGAATTAATGAGGCAGGGCAAGGATATTGTTAGTTTTTGTATTGGGCAGCCTGATTTTGTAACGCCGGATAATATAAGGGATGCAGGGATAAAGGCAATAAAGGAAGGAAAGACTGATTATACTCCTTCGCAGGGAATGATTGAATTAAGGAATGCAATAGCTGAATTTGAATCCAAGAGAACAGGAGTAGAGTATGATGCTGGGGAGGTAGTGGTTGATGCAGGAGCAAAACCATTTATTGGCTATACTGTATTGAGTGTAACTGATTTCGGGAAAGGCCACGAGGTAATTTATCCCCGCCCAGGTTATCCAATCTATGAATCACAAATTGTTGCTCACGGTTGCAAGCCAGTTCAACTGAATTTACTTGAAGAGAAGGCATTTTCCTTTGATGTAGAGGAATTAAAGGAAAAAGTGAATAAAAATACAAGGCTGTTGATAATTAATTCTCCTCAGAACCCAACAGGGGGAATCCTTTCAAAAGCTGACTTAAAGGCAATAGCTGATCTGGCAGAGGAATTTGATTTCTGGATTTTTTCAGACGAAATTTATACAAAAATAATTTATGAAAAAAAGGTTCCATCCATTGTATCCATTGAAGGAATGAAGGAAAGAACGATTTTAAGCAGCGGTGTATCCAAAACATATTCAATGACTGGATGGAGGATTGGATATGCTTTGAATAAGCCTCTTATAAAGCATTTAACGAGATGGGTAACAAATACAACAAGCTGTGCTGCCCACATGAGCCAGTATGCTGCAATGGAGGCATTGAAAGGCCCGCAGGAAGAAGCAGAAAAAATGAGGAAGAGCTTTCAAGAGAGAAGGGACTTAATTGTGAAGGGATTGAATGACATAGAGGGAATTCATTGTCTGAGCCCTGGAGGGACATTCTATGTCTATCCTAATACAACAGAGGCATGCAAACTGGTTGGAGCCAAGAATGCAGAGGAATTCAGGAAAAGGCTATTGAATGATGCAGGAGTTGCAGTTCTGGCAGACATTCATTTTGGTGCAAAGAATCCTTCTGAAGGAGAACACTCAAGGCTTTCATTTGCGACTTCAAAGGAAAACATTAAAGAAGGATTAGGGAGAATAAAGGAATATATAGAGAAGAATAAGAAGTGATTTTTTTAATGGGAATAACTGATTCAAAAACAGGGAAAGAGAGAAAATATTCAGTTGAAGAACTGGAAAAAAAGAAGGATGAACTGAGAGCTTATGCATTAATTTCTTTGTGCAGTGCCGGAAGCGGCCATGCAGGAGGAACGCTTTCCTGTATTGATATTGTTGCATCGTTGTTCCTGAATAAATTAAAGCATGATCCAAAAAATCCTGACTGGATTGAGAGAGACAGATTCTTTATTTCCAAGGCACATACAATTCCTGCTTTCTATACTGTAATGGCTGAAGCAGGCTACTGGAAAATGGAAGAAACAATGACTTTAAGGAAATTAGGAAGCAAGTTTCAGGGGCATTCTGACTGGATTAAATGCAAGGGACTGGAAATGAGTGGAGGAAGTTTAGGTCAAGGATTAGGGATAGCTGTAGGGGACGCGATTGCAGCAAAACTGGATGGAAAGAAGTATCGAGTGTATTGCTTAATGGGTGATGGAGAGCAGGATGAAGGAAGTGTATGGGAGGGAGCAATGTCTGCAGCAAACTTTAAGCTGGATAACCTTGTTGGAATCATTGACAGGAACAGGCTGCAGATTGATGGCTGGACAAAGGATGTAATGCAGATTGACCCTTTAGCTGAAAAATACAAGGCTTTTGGATGGAATGTAATTGAAGTTAACGGCCATTCAATGAAGGAATTGCTGGAAGCTTATGATAAAGCAGAAAAAGTGAAAGGAAAGCCAACAATGATTATCACCCATACAGTGAAAGGAAAAGGCGTTTCCTTTATGGAGAATATTGCTGGATGGCATGGAAGGGCTCCAAAAAAGGAAGAGTTAATGAAGGCATTAAAGGATTTGAAGCAAGAGCATTTAAAAGTGGAAGAATTGCTTGAGTATGGAAAAGAATTCCAGGAAAAAGTGGATAAAAGAGTTAATGACAAGCTGCCTAAATTCAAGAACACTTATTGGTGGAATGAAACTCCCAACATGAAAGTAGAAATGAAGCCTACAAGGACTGGATGGGGGGAGGCAATAGCTGAAATTGGAAGCGATGAAAGGATTGTTACACTTCATGCTGATATATCTGATTCAATCAAGATAAGTGAATTCGAGAAAAACCATCCAGAGAGAAAGAAAAGGGTTTTCAGTGTAGGAATACAGGAACAGAACATGACCTTAGTTGCGGCAGGTTTAGCCAAAGAAGGAAAGATTCCAATTGGAGGCACTTATGGGGTTTTTGCTTCCGGCAGGCCCTGGGACCAGTTAAGAACAACTGTCTGTTATGGGAATTTGAATGTAAAGATTGGGGGAGCGCATGGAGGAATTTCAGTTGGGCCAGATGGAGCAACACATCAGTCACTGGAGGAGATTGCTTTGATTTCAATTCTTCCAAACATGCATTTATTTAGTCCATGTGATTCAATTGAAACCAATAAGATTACTAAAAAAGCTTATCTTGATTTAAAAGGACCAACCTATATGAGGTTTGGAAGAGAAGCCACTCCAATTATAACAAAAGAAGATTCTCCTGCAGAATTAGGAACAGCCAATATAATCAGGTTCAGTGGAGAGAAAAAGAATTTTGTTGATGCATTTGATATTACTACTTCAAAAAAATACAAGAACGAGAAAGAGGACTTGAGTATTATCTCTTGTGGAGCGATGGTTGCAGAGGCAATGCGTGCTGCATGGATTCTGAAAAAGGAATTCAATTTAGAGACAAGGGTAGTGAACATGCATTCAGTAAAGCCATTAGATGAAAAAGCAGTTATTGATGCAGTAAAGGACACTTCCTGTATACTTACAGTTGAAGAGCATCAGGTTGGGGGATTCGGAAACATTATTGCAGGGGTTATTGCAAGGGAAAAGAAATTCAGGGACAACTTTGTAATGGGCATGATTGGAGTAGAGGACAGGTTCGGGGAATCAGGGCAGCCATGGGAACTAATAAAGGAATTCGGCTTAAGCGCAGAGCACATTGCAGAAAAAGCAAAAAAACTGGTTGAAGAAAAGAAATGAATCTATTTTTCTTTTTCTAAAACCCTTATAAACCTTTTATTGGAGAGGTTTTTACTGAGGGGATTTCTTGATTTCTGATAGAGTAAAAGGGATTTCTCCGAGTGCTACTCTTTCTTTGAATGCAAAGGTAAAGGAAATGCAGAAAGCTGGAAAGGATATTGTTTTGTTCGGGGCAGGCCAGCCTGATTTTTCTACTCCTGAAAACATAAAGAAGGCTGCTTTGAGAGCAATGAAGGAAAACCTTACTGGTTATACTGCGGTGGGAGGGATTCCGGAATTAAAGAAAGCCATTAAAGAAAAATTCAAAAGAGATAATGGCTTGGATTATGGATTGAATGAGATTCTTGTTTCAAATGGAGGAAAGCATTCAATCTACAATATCTTTATGGCTTTACTGAATAAAGGGGATGAGGTAATGCTTCCTCTTCCTTACTGGCTGAGCTATGAAGAACAAATAAAATTAGCCGGAGGAAAACCGGTATTTGTTGAAACAGATGAAGAATTAAAGATTAAGAGTGAATTGATTGAGGAAGCATTGAGTGAGAATACAAAAATATTGCTGTTGAATTCCCCGAATAATCCTTCAGGGAAAGTAATTGAGGAAAAGGAATTGA
>JBDRIL010000017.1:0-3781 GCA_043815885.1 archaeon
CAGCATAAAAGTAATTGAAATTCATTTTTATTGAATTAAAGGAGGGAAACCAAAAATGAAGAAAATAATTATTCTAGCAGGAGTATTCGCACTAATGGCATTCGTATTGCTTGACACAGGTCACATGGGAGGAGTCCTGAAAGGAGCAGATAGTGGAAAGCTTAAAGGCGCAGAATCAGGAACAGTATTAATGTTGAAAGTTGGAGGCAATCCACCAACACCACAAGCAGGGTATCCAGAAGAACCAATGCTTTACCCAAGCCCAGGGCAAGATCCTGAACCTGACCCAGATTCTGACGTTCATTTAGGAATACATGTTGGTGGAATGAAGGAAATTGACGGAATGATGTTCCAGCCAGCAGAAGGCGGAGACAGACCAAGAAATTTAGAGCCTGACGATGACCCAAATTACACTCACGAATCAGCAATGCTGAAAGACGTGGTTGGACTAAAAAAACCCAGTGTAATCAGTTTCATGTTTGTAATTGGAACTCCAATGCTTGAAGAAATATGGATTTAAATTAGAAAAGCTGTTCAACAGCTTTTTTTCTTTCTATTTTTTAATTTCTAATAGGTAATGAAAAGGTAGTGATTTGGTAAGGAATATATTTAAAGGGGTTTTGTTTCATTAAACTATTATGTTGGTTGTATGGACAAGGCATGCAAGGCAGAGGTTTTTTGACAGGTCGATAAAGTATGGGATAAATTACGGAGAGGTTGAACAAAACATATTAAACCAAAAAGTGAGGGAAAAACAAAGAGATGACACGATAAAAACTGTCTTTAAAGTAATGGATTTTCATTTCACTGTCATCAAAGAAGAAACAAAAAAGTACATTAATGTTGTAACCTTGTGGGAATCAAATGAAAAAGAGGTTGAATTATGGAAAAAAAAGAAATGAAATGCGTTTTCTGCGAAGGAAAAGCTGAATTAAAACACGAAACAATAGAGTTGAGTGACGGAAAAATTGCGCTAAGAGAACAGCCCTACTATAAATGCATGAAATGCAAAAAAGAATTTGTTTCAAGCGAGCAAATGGAAGAAACCGAAAAAAGAATAAATTTGTTCTCTTTCATCAGGCCGATTATTTCAACTGGAAGGTCTCTAGCCATAACTATTCCGGCAGACCTGGCAAAATTCTATGAACTCAGAAGGGGAGAAAAGGTAAGGCTGATACCTGAAAGCAGGCGCTTGCTGAAAGTAAAAATAGGCTGACAAAAATTAAACCGTTGGAGCTATTTTGGGTTTTGTTTCAGGTTCTTCTTTGTTTAGGTTAATGCAACAGTGAACACATAAACTTAATAATTTATTCAAGCGTTTATTGTCGAAGCATTAAAAATAATTTGGGATAGAGAGAATTATAGTGGTGGAATTAAATTGAATCATAAGAAGATTGAAGGGAAATGGCAGAAGGAATGGAAGAAGGCAGAAGTCTTTAGAGTAAAAGAGGATTCTAAGAAGAAAAAATACTTCGTATTAGAAATGTTTCCATACCCGTCGGGCCGTTTGCATATGGGGCATGTAAGGAATTACTCTATTGGAGATGCTTTTGCGAGATACAAGAGAATGAATGGATTCAATGTGCTTTATCCAATGGGTTATGATGCATTGGGGCTTCCGGCAGAAAATGCGGCAATTAAGGGAGGAATTCATCCAAAAAAATGGACTTACGAGAGAATAAATGAAATGAAGGAACAGCAGGAAAGGCTTGGATTCAGTTATGATTGGAGTAGGATGATTGCTACCTGTGATCCTGATTATTATAAATGGAATCAATGGATTTTCCTTCAATTTTATAAGAAAGGCCTTGCATACAAGAAAAAGGCAAGAGTGAATTGGTGTGAGGAATGCAATACTGTTTTAGCGAATGAACAGGTTAGTGGAGGAAAGTGCTGGAGATGCAAGGGAGATGTAGGGGAAAAGGAAATAGAGCAATGGTTTTTCAGGATCACCAATTATACAGAGGAATTGCTCAGGGATTTGGAGAAATTGAAGGAATGGCCTGAAAGAGTAAAGCTGATGCAAAAGAACTGGATTGGAAGAAGTGAGGGAATAGATATATTCTTTCCATTAAAGGATTCTGGGGAAAGAATTTCAACTTTCACTACCCGCCCTGACACAATTTATGGGGTAACTTATATGGTTGTAGCTGCAGAGTACCCAGAATTAATGGAATGGGTAAAAGGGACAGAGTATGAGGAAAAAGTGAAGAAATTTGTTGAGAAAGTAAAGAAGGAAAGTGTGATTGAAAGAACAGCTGAAGGGTTGGAGAAGAAAGGAGAATTTACAGGAAAATACTTTATTAATCCTGTTAATGGAAGAGAGTGTCCGATTTATGTGGCGGATTATGCTGTAATGGAGTATGGAACCGGAGCAGTAATGGCTGTTCCTGCACATGATCAAAGGGATTTTTTGTTTGCAAAGAAGTATGGACTGGAGATAAGGCTAGTGATAAAGCCAAAGGAAAGGGAATTAAAGCAAGAGGAAATGAGTGAAGCATTTGTGGAAGAAGGGGTAATGGTTAATTCAGGGGAATTCAATGGAATGAATTCACTGGAAGCAATAGAAAAGATAATTGATTTCCTGGAAGGAAAAAAATGGGGAAAGAAAACAGTGCAGTATAAACTAAGGGATTGGCTTATTTCAAGGCAGAGGTATTGGGGAACGCCGATTCCAATGATTTATTGCGGGAAGTGCGGAGTTGTTCCTGTTTCAGAAAAGGAATTGCCTGTAATGCTGCCAGAAGGAATTGAGTTCACCGGAAAGGGAAATCCACTGGAAACCTCAAAGGAATTTCTGGAAGTGAAGTGTTCAAAGTGCGGGGGAAAGGCAAGAAGGGAAACAGATACAATGGATACCTTTGTGGATTCAAGCTGGTACTTTCTGCGTTACTGCAGTCCGAAAGCAGGAAAGGAATTGTTTGAGAAAAAAGCAGTGGATTACTGGATGCCAGTGGATCAGTACATTGGAGGAATAGAGCATGCAATAATGCACTTGCTTTATGCAAGGTTTTTCACTAAAGGATTAAGGGATTTGGGTTTATTGAAGGAGGGTGAGCCTTTTGAAAGGTTGTTGACTCAGGGAATGGTTTTAAAGGAAGGAAAGGCAATGAGCAAGAGCGCGGGGAATATAGTTGACCCGGGAGAAATCATTGAGAAGTACGGAGCAGATGCTGCAAGAACATTTATTTTGTTTGTAGCACATCCGGAATCGGAATTAGAGTGGAGTGATACAGGAATTGAATCAATTCACAGGTTTTTAGAGAAACTGAATGCATTAGTGAAAGAGAATAAGGGATTGATTAAAGGAAAAAGGAAGACTGGATTGAAACACGAAGATAAATTAATGCTGAGCAGGATTCACAGGACAATAAAGGAAGTGAGTGAATACATTGAAGGATTTGAGCTGAATAAAGCGATTTCCGCTGTAATGCGTTTAGTGAATTCACTAAGCAAGTACGAGAGAAAGAATGCTGTAGTGATGAGGGAAGGAATAAGGAATTCACTGCTTTTAATGGCACCTTTTGCCCCGCACCTATGCGAGGAATTGTGGGAGAGGATTGGAGAGAAGAAATTTATTTCTGTTGCTTCCTGGCCAAAGGCAGAGGAAAAAAAGATTGACAGGAAAGTGGAAACAGAAGAGGAATTCATTCAGAGGGTAATGGAAGATGTCAAGAAGATAAAGGAATTGAGCAGGATAGAGAAGCCAAAAAAAATAACTGTTTTTGTCGCAGAGGAATGGAAGTGGAAGGTATTGCTAAAGGTTTTTAAGCTGAAGGAA
>JBDRIL010000018.1:0-5299 GCA_043815885.1 archaeon
GTAGTGTTAATCTCCCTGTTCCAATCAAAAGAAACACCCAAGCCCCCCTACAGCCAAACCCAATAAACCCAAAAAAATCGCTAAACTTCTAAATTCTTCCCTTATCTTCTTCTTTGCTCTTACATCACTTATTTCCTTCAATATTTCTTTCTGTCTCTCATCCTGAATTAATTCCTGTCTTTGAAGCAACTTCCTTCTATTCTTCTGCCTCAATCTTTCAAACATTATTTCTCCCCTTGCAAAACAAAATGAGTGAAAACAATTAAAAACTATTTTGTTTAATTCCAACAAAAAAAAGAGTGCCGCAGGGGAGATTTGAACTCCCGACACCTACATTATGAGTGTAGTGCTCTAACCAGGCTGAGCTACTGCGGCAAAACTGTCACGCCCAGTTTACATGCGTATACTATTATTGTCCCTTCGGGCCAATAATAGGATTTCCTCGCTTAGCGAGGAAAAACGTATAACAATTATTTTAATTAACTATTTCTAATTGGGATTGTTTTCCTCTAATACAATATGGTTTTACTCTAATTCTCTCATTTTTTATTCAACTAAAAGGAGGTTATCGGATGTTTGACTTGTTGACTATTGGCTTGATTGTTTTAATAGTAATAATAGTTGCTGTCTTTATTCTGATTTACAATGGACTGATTGTTGCAAGAAACAGAGTGAATAATGCCTGGAGCCAGATTGATGTTCAGCTGAAAAAGAGAGCTGACTTAGTGCCTAACCTGGTTGAGACAGTGAAGGGTTATGCTACGCATGAAAAAACAGTATTCCAAAATGTTACTGAGGCTAGAACCTCTGTAATGAAGGCAGGAAGCGTAAAGGAAAAAGCACAAGCTGAAAACATGCTGACTGGCGCTTTAAAGAGTCTCTTTGCTGTAGCAGAAAACTATCCTGACTTAAAGGCTTCAGAGAACTTCAAATTACTTCAGGAACAATTGGATGGAATTGAATCAAAGATTGCTTATGCAAGGCAGTTCTACAATGATTCAGTCTTGGGTTATAATAACTCTATTCAGACCTTCCCAAATAGTGTTCTTGCAGGGATGTTTCATTTCGCCAAGAGAGATTACTTTGAGATAGAGGAAAAAGCAAGGGAAGTCCCAACAGTAAAATTCTAATTTCCCTTTTATTTCTTTTTTTTCTGGAGGAATATTAATTGGAGATATACAATAGAATTGCTGCAAACAAGAGGAATTCAATTCTTTTATTCATTTTATTCTTTTTGTTTGTTTTAGCATTGGGTTATGTGTTTGGGTTATTCCTCGGGATAGGTTATTTTGGGGTAATAATTGCTTTTGTTATTGCAATCTTCTTGATTTGGATTTCTTATTATAAAAGCGATTCATTGGTTCTAAAGATAAGCAGGGCCAGAGAGGTTAAACCAAACGAGTATCCTTTCCTGGAGAATTCAGTTGAAGGTTTAGCTTTGGCTGCAGGAATCCCTAAACCAAGGCTCTATGTAATTGATGACTCTGCTCCAAATGCATTTGCAACTGGAAGAAACCCGGAAAAAGCAGTCATCTGCGTTACCACTGGTTTACTCAAAAAATTGAATAGACTGGAATTAGAGGGAGTTATTGCCCATGAAATGAGCCACATAAAGAATTATGATATCAGGTTCATGATTCTTGTGGCTGTAATGGTTGGAGTTGTCGCCTTGCTAAGCCACCTAATCATCAGGACATTTATCTGGGGAAGTTTTTATGGAGGCAGAGGCGGAGGCAGAAAAGGCGGCGGAGGAATTGAATTAGCAATAATCGCTGTAGGAATAATTCTTGCAATCCTCACTCCAATTATTGCGCAATTAATCAGGTTTGCAATCTCCAGAAAAAGAGAATTTCTTGCAGATGCTGACGGAGCATTACTCACCCGTTATCCTAAAGGCTTGGCTGATGCATTGAGAAAGATTTCCTCAGACAAAGAAGAATTAGAGGCAGCAAACCCTGCAACAGAACACCTTTACATTTCCAATCCATTCAAGGGAAAAGCAAAAGGCTTTTTCACTAATCTATTTAATACTCACCCTCCAATCCAGGAAAGAATAAAGGCATTAGAGGGAATGTAATTCATTCCTTCCCTATCCTGCTCTTTACTTCTATTTTATCGTTATGCAGTATAATCCTGTCAGCATATCCGATGAATAATCCTGTTTCAATTACTCCTGGAATGTTTTTTGACTGGTATTCTGTGTCTTCTGGAGAGGGAATTGAATCAACTAATACGTCTATTACGTAATTCCCTGATTCTGTTTTGAAGTAGTTTCCTTCGCTTTTCATTCTGATTTTTGCTGCTCCAAGTGATTCCAGTTGAATTAAGCTTCTCTTCCATCCAAAGGGAATTACCTCGAATGGAAGTATTCCGTAGAGCTTGCTCACGTAATTCTTTTTTTCTGCTATTACAATTAATTCTTCTGCTGACTGGGAAATCATTTTATCCCTGACAAAACTCATTGAATCTCTCTTAATGAAATTGTAATCATAATCAACTAAATCAATGAATTCAATCGCCAAATCCAGTTCTTCTTCATTTAAGTTAGCTAAAGGAATATGCAGTTGTGAAAGCATTAAGGCAAGGGAAGCAGAGCTAGGAACTACACTTATCTCCAGCTTGTCTGTTTCCTTTTTTAATGCAATTTTTTTAAGGAAATCCTCTCCCATCTTTCCTGAACCTATTCCAATCACTTGCTTATCCTTAATGTATTTGGATACAAATCCCTCTATTGCTTCCTCTGAAATCATGCTGTTTCAGTAAAATAATAGCATTACTGGTTAAAAAGAATTTGGGTTAATTAATTTATTTCAGGTAATAAAAAATGAATGAATTAAAGGCTGAACTGCATTGCCATTCCTTCCATTCTCACGGTACAAAGATAAGGTTTGATGGAATTCATTCTCCAAAGGAATTAGTGGAGAATGCAGTAAAGAAAGGAATAGATGTTCTGGCTGTAACTGACCACAATACATTGAAAGGTTCAATTGAGGCAGAAAAGCATGCAAGAAACTCAAATTTACTCATTCTTAAAGGAGAAGAGGTAAGCACTAAAGAAGGCCATCTCCTTGCATTAGGAATACATGAAGAAATCCCTGAAGGAATTCCTCTGGATGAAGCAATTGATTCAATTCACTCTCAAGGAGGGATTGCAATTGCAGCGCATCCATTTGACTTAAAGAATGAAGGAATAAAAAAGAATGCATTGAAGTGCGATGCAATTGAATCCTTTAATGCAATTAATCTGGACAGGATTTCTAATTTAAAGGCAAAGAAATTTGCAGAAAAAAACAATTTAATTCAGGTTTCCGGAAGTGATGCTCACTGCATTGAAATGATGGGAAGCGCCTTAATTGAAGTAAAGGCAGAAAAAAATACTGATTCAGTGCTTAAAGCAATACAGAAAGGAAATATTTCCCTCAGCAACCCAAGATATACTCCTATAGGCGTAATACAGTATTATGCTTTAAGAAAGCTTCAGCTTTCATTTCCTTTTGTCCAGAAATACATTCTAGAGAATTACGCTCACCCGAAGAAATTTCTTTCCCTCAGAATGCTTAACTTAGTCCAAAAAAGCCCTGGAAGAATTGATTACTTCTTTAAATTCCTAACTTATTTCTCTTACTCTTCAACCCTATTCTATGCATTTGGAAGAGAACTAGTTTTACCGATTAAAAGATAAGCCCTGGGGGGGAATTGAACCCCCGACCCCGTCATTACCAGTGACGTGCTCTACCACTGAGCCACCAGGGCAAACAGATAAGAATTCAATAAAAAAAGCTTTTTAATTAGATTCCAATATTCCCTTCAATTTATTTAATTCACTTAAATTGATTTTTATTTCCTTTCCGCTCTTCATATCCTTTAGGTTGAATTCCTTTTTCTTTAATTCATTCTCTCCCAATACAATTACAAAAGGAATATCCAATTTATTCGCGTAATCCAGGTTCTTGCTAATGCTTCTGTTCATTAAATCAATGTCAGCCTTGACTCCTAAAGCACGCATTTTTTCAATTAATTCAATACTCTCATTTAAAGTATTAATTGGAATAACGTAAACCTGAGCTAAACTCTTTTTCATCTCAATTCCTTTTTCAATTAATGCATCAAATATTCTGTCCATTCCAAAGGAAATTCCTGTTGCAGGCAATTCCCTTCCTTTTCCAAGCATTGCTCCAACCATTTCATCAAACCTTCCTCCTCCGGCAACACTGCTCTTTACCTTTCCTTTCTTAAGCAATACCTCAAATACTGGGCCAGTATAATACGAAAGGCCTCTCGCAAGTGACGGAGTTATGTATAAGTTCTTTACCTTGAATCCATCACAATACTTCAGTAATTCCTCCAATTCCTTTATTCCTTCCTTTCCTTCCTCTGATTTAATCTTCTTCTTCACTTTCTCCAATATTTCTTCATTGCTCTTTCCTTCAATTAATGCAAACTCAAACAACTTCTTTATCTTCCCTTCCTCCAATCCCTTTTCCTCTAATTCCTTCTCCACTTCCTCTCTCCCAATCTTCTCTATTTTATCCATTGAAAGAAGCATTGTACCCCAGTACTCTTCCCTTAACCCCAAATCCTTCATTATTCCATTCAATAACTTCCTGTTATTCACCTTTATCTCATATTCTAATTCCAGTCTCTCAAATACCTCTGAAGCAATTTTCAGTATCTCTGCATCTGCAATCATGGAATAAGCTCCAACCACATCCACATCGCATTGCAGGAATTCCCTGTACCTTGCAGTAGTTGTTGGGCCATCTCTCCACACTCTCTCAATCTGGTATCTCTTGAATGGAAGCTTCAAATTTGGATTCATTCCAATCACTCTTGCAAAAGGAACAGTCAAGTCATACTTCAATCCTAGCTCTCTTTCTCCCTGGTCCTTAAACCTGAATGTCTCCTTAAGAATTTCCTCTCCTCCAGCATACTTTGAAGCCAATACCTCAAACCTCTCAAATGCAGGAGTCTCTATTGGAACATAACCATACAATTCAAATACTTCCTTCAGTTTTCCTACTATCCACTCTCTTAAAATCTTTTCCTCTGGAAGAAAATCTCTTGTCCCTTTTGGCAGCATTAAATCCATTTTTTCACTCCTTTCCTTTTCTTTCTTTGGGCAACTTACACTTTCTTTTTTGAAAAGAAAAAGGCTTAGGGTCGCGGCCGGGATTTGAACCCGAGTCAAAGGATTGCTGTAAACAATTCCACAGTCCCTTATCATAGACCAAACTAGACCACCGCAACCATTCCGCACAGTATTTATTGATGTCTAAAGTAGAATAAAAACCTTTTTTTA
>JBDRIL010000019.1:0-6825 GCA_043815885.1 archaeon
ATGATAGAAAAAGTTGAAGTAGAAAAATCCTATAAAATAAATAACGGATATACTTCTTTATTCAAAAACAGTCTGAGAATGAATATCGGAAGATACGGAGAATTAACTGATTCAGAAGAAGAAATCTCTGAAGTAAACAAAGACAACAATGTTTCAGAAAAAGAATTCGAGCAAAGAAGAAGATTCGGAGGAAACAGAAACAGATTCGGAGGAAACAGAAGTTTTGACAGAAGCCCTAAAAGGGAATCAAAAGAAGCTTCAGATGACTCTGATTCAAGTGACTCAGATTTTGAAAGCGATTCAGACAGCGATGACTCAGACGAATAAAATCTGATTATTCTGTCTTTTCTTTTTTTTATTTTTCATTTACCTAATTCTAAATAAACGCCTGAAAAAACCTTTTCTTGGTTTTACAGGTTTTCTATTAGTTATCAAATTATTATGCTTTTGAGCTAAAAAATCCACTTTATTGCACAAATGCTCTAAACTTCTTTTCCCTTGTTTAAATCCTTGAGCATAATTTGGATCATTCATTTTTCACCTGATTTGTTGAACCAATTTTACTGCATTAGCTAATTCTTCTTTGGCATTATCAGATGTATAGTGTAATCCTGACTTGCTTCTCCCAAAATATTCATTAAATCTTCTAAGTATTGCTTCAAGTTTGTTTTTGTCTTTTTTATAACCTCTTTCTTCCAAACTTTTAGGCATTGCTTCAATTTTTTTTAAGTTTTCTTTATGACCCATTTTATTCAATAAAACAATATTTTTGTTTATTAAAAAAGCTTTGCTTGCGAAACACTTTTATTTACTCAAATCATTCTTTTACTATGAATTTAATTGAATCAATCCAAAAAGATTCTTCATCTAAAGTCTTGATTCTCTCAAACTTTATTACAATAATTTTAGCTGTAGTTTTCAGCTGGAGTTTAATGATTATTTTATGGAGTTATTGGCTTCAAAGCATAATAATCGGTTTATTTAATTTCATCAGGATTTTAAGCTTAAAAGATTTTTCAGTTCAAGGAATGGAAATAAACAATCAGCCAATAAAAAAACCAACTCAAGGAATAAAAATTTTCATTGCATTCTTTTTTGCTTTTCATTACGGTTTCTTTCATTTAGTTTATTCATTTTTTTTAGGGGCATTTACTTTTGCTTCCCAGACCTTAAGTTTCACTGACTTTGGCTTTATTTTTTTAAGCGGAATAATTTTTTTCTTTAACCACTTGTTTTCTTTTTTGCATTTCAAAAACAAGCCCCAAAAACAGAACATCGGAAGAATAATGTTTTTTCCTTATGCAAGGATTTTTCCAATGCATTTAACAATAATTTTTGCCGGCTTTTTTTTGTTTTCAGGAACTGCATCAGCTTTTGTTTTGGTTTTTTTCCTTGCACTAAAAACAATTGCAGACCTAATAATGCATTACATTGAGCATAAGGAACAGCTGGGTTTTTCCCAATAAATTTAAAAACAAATTCCAGCAATTTTTTTATGTTGATTATGAGAAGGGATGAAGAAATACACCAGACCTTGTTTTCCTGATTTGAATAGATATTTAAATACTTTTTTGGATTTAATTGATTGTGTTAATTGCGAAGCAAGCACGACTTTATGTCGTGCACGTATGTCAACTGGACGTGACAGTTGGGCGCGTAGCTCAGCCTGGTTAGAGCATTGGTCTTATACACCAAGTGTCGGGGGTTCAAATCCTCCCAGGCCCACTAGCCCTTTCTTTAAAAAAGAAAGTGCTAGGACCCCAAAGAAAGAAGTTTCAAAAAAGAAAGGGAATTTAAATGAAAAAAAAGAAGTTATTGGAAGCGTATTCTCTTGAGAAAGAGAATGAAGTAAAAAAATTCTGGGAAAAGAACAGGATTCCAGAAAAGGTAAGGAAAGAAAGCGGGAAGAAGAAAAAATATTACTATTTTATGGATGGCCCGCCTTATGCTACTGGCCATATTCATATGGGGACTGCATTGAATAAGATAATGAAGGATGTAGCGATTCGTTCAATGAGAATGCAGGGATTCAATGTATTTGACCGTCCGGGATATGACACGCATGGAACTCCAATTGAATTTCAGGTAGAGAAAGAGATTGGGGTAAAGAACAAGAAGGAAATAGAGGAATTCGGTGTAAAGAAATTCATTGAGAAATGCAGGGATTACGCTACAAAATTCATTGATACACAGAACAATGAATTCAATGATTTGGGGGTGTGGATGGATTGGGGGAATCCATATATTACATTAAAGAATGAATACATTGAAGCAATCTGGTGGACTTTCAAAAAGGCTGAGGAAAAGGGATTGCTTTACCTGGACAAGTATTCAGTTCATATCTGTCCCAGATGTGAAACCTCTGTAAGCTATAATGAAATAGAGTACACTAGATTGAGTGATGAAAGCATTTACGTTAAGTTTCCGGTTAAAGGCGAAGAGAAAAAATCCCTTATTATCTGGACTACCACTCCCTGGACTTTGCCAGGAAATACTGGAGTAATGGCCCACCCTGAATTTGATTATTTGGAGATAGAGTTAAGCAATGGCGAAATCTGGATTATTGCAAAGGAATTAATGCCAAAGATAATGGAAACCATTGAATTTGGTTATACAGTGAAAAGAGAATTCAAGGGAAAGGAATTAGAGGGAGTTACTTACACTAATCCATTGGAAAAATACTTGAAGCTAGAAAAAATGGATAATGCTTACAGGGTTGTTTTATCTGAAAGATATGTGAATTTAGAGGAAGGGACTGGTTTGGTTCATACTGCTCCAGGCCATGGAAGAGAGGATTTTGAAGTGGGAAAGGAAAAAGGATTGCCAATTCTTTCTCCAGTGGAAATGAATGGAACAATGAAAGAGGAAACAGGAAAGTATGCAGGGAAAAAGGCAAGGGAAGTGGATAAGGAAATAGTGGATGATTTGGAGAAGGAAGGAGTTCTGGTTTACAGGCATCCTTACACTCACGATTATCCCTTGTGCTGGAGATGCAAGAGTCCATTACTTATGAATGCTGTCCCTCAATGGTTTTTCAGGATAAGCGGAATGCAGAAAAGAATGCTTGAATTAAACCAGAAAGTTCAATGGATTCCTTTCTGGATGAAGGACAGAATGAAGAACTGGATTGAAGGAATTGGTGACTGGCCTATAAGCAGGGCAAGGTACTGGGGTACGCCATTGCCTATCTGGGTGTGCGATAAATGCAGTGAAAGAAGGGTTATTGGTTCAGTAAAGGAATTAAGCACTTATGCTAAGATTCCAAAAGGATTGGATCTGCATAAACCTGCAATTGATGAAATTGTTTTTCCCTGCAGGAAGTGCGGGGGGGAAATGAAGAGGATTCCAGAGGTAATGGATGTATGGTTTGATGCAGGGGTTTCAAGCTGGGCTGCATTAAACTTCCCGCAAAAAAAGGATTTATTCAATAAATTCTGGCCTGCGGATTTGAATATTGAGGCAACAGAGCAGGTGAGGGGATGGTGGAATGCAGAATTGATTACCTCCACTATTTGTTTTGATAAAGCGCCATTCAAGAACATAATGGTTCACGGAATGGTTCTTGGAATGGGAAAAAAGAAGATGAGTAAATCTTTAGGCAACATAGTCCAGCCAAAGGAAGTAATTGACAAATACAATAGAGACTTTATGAGGTTTTATTTTTGTTCTGTTTCAAGAGGAGAAGACCTTCTATTTGACTGGGACGCATTCAATGACATAAGGAAGTTCTTCAATGTATTCTGGAACAGCTATAACTTCATTAATTTGTATATGGATTTGAATGCAAAGAAAGCGGAAAGGATTTCCTTGAAAGGATTGAAGGCAGAGGATAAATGGATTGTATCCAGATTCAATTCAACAGCAAAGGAAGCACTCAATGGATACAATAAATATATGTATCCAAAAGCTGTTTCAGCAATGAATGAATTTGTTTTGGAGGAATTCAGCAGGACCTACATTAAATTAGTCAGGGACAGAGTGAAAGAGAAAGCAGTAAGCAATACAATGAATTATGTAATGATTAATTTATTGAAACTGCTTGCGCCAGTAACTCCTCACATAACTGAATACATTTATCAGGATTTAAGGGAGAAAGGAATGAAGGAATCCATTCACTTGCATGAACTCCCTTCTCCGGACAAGAAATTAATCAATGAAGGACTGGAGAAGGAATTTGCTTTAGTAAAAGAATTAAGCCAATTCGTTCTCTCAATGAGAGAGGAAAAGAAGCTAAGGAAGAGATGGGCATTAAAGGAATTAGTAATTGAAGCAAAGAAGCCTTCAATAAAGGAAACAAAGGAAATCCTTTCAAGCATGGTGAATGTAAAAAAGGTTTTAGTGAAGAAGGAATCTCCAAAGGGAAATTACTTCACTAAGGAATTCAATGAAGAAATAAAATTACACTTGAATGTAGATATTGATTCAGAATTAAAGGAAGAATGGGAGTTATCCGAATTAGTTAGAAGGATTCAGGGAAACAGAAAGGAATTAATGTTTAATCCAAACGAAAAAATAAAGCTATTCATTGACTGCTCTGAAGAAAAATTCTTAAAGAAATACAAAAAAGAAATAGAAAAAGAAACCAATACAATAATGCATTCAAAAAAAGGAGAAAAAAAGAAATTACTGAACATGGAATTCTATTTTGAGTTAAAGAAATGAATTATTTCTTCTTCCTTTCTTCTTCTGAACCATACTTGTGGGCAAAGCTTTTTCTGAGAACGAACTTTCTGTCCACTTCATTTATTAGTACGTCACATGCTGCTTTTATTACTTCCATTTCCTTGATGAGTCTTTCTTTTTCTTTCTCTATTTCTGCAAGGCTTTCATAGGATTCAATTGCTTCCCAGAACATGCTTCCGCCAACATAAGTGTAAGGGTGTTCATTCATTTTCTTTGCAATCCTTTCCACTATTTTTCCAAGCCATAAATTCATTTCCACTTTTACCTGTCCCTTAATCTGTTTTCCCTGGTCCAAGTGTTGTCTCAGCATGTTCACTATTGTTGCCCTAGGAAAAGGAAGGCTTATTCCCTCTTCCTCCAAATCCTCTTCTTCAGGAATAGCAGTAGTTGATTCCTCAGCCAAAGCCTCTGCTTCCTCTTCTACAACCTTTTTTTCTTCTTTTGCGCCACTGCTTTTTTCAGAAGAGGTGTTTTCTTCTTTCTCTTCTTTCTTTTTATCTTTTTTAGACATTTATAATCCTCCAGAATAGTAGATAGTAGCATTAAGAATTTGATATAATAATTAGATTGCGTTAATTTAATAAAGCCTAACTATAAGAAAAAGCTCGTGGTTTTGGTTTCTTTCCTGTACAGAAACTAATATATATAATACTACTATAATATCTTAAGCAATTCCTTTACGCCTTTTACCTCGAAATCAGCCTTAATCCCTTTTGAAGGATAAAGCTGCCCGTATTTTGCCAAACAGGTCTTCATTCCGGCTTTTTTTGCCCCAAAAATGTCTCTTTTTGGGTTGTCTCCAACAAACATTATTTCCTCTGCCTTTAATCCTAACCTCTTTATTGCCGTATCAAATGGAAGCAAATGAGGCTTTCTCTTCCCTGTATCATCCAATGCTATAACCAAATCAAAGTAATCAGTTAAATCCATTTCCGCCAGCCTCAGCCATGCCTTGAGTTTTGGAGCATCACTCACTATCCCTAATTTCAACCCCTTCTTTCTTAATTCCTTTAAAGTGCTCTCTACATCAGGATAAGGCATTAGATAGCCCACTTGCTTTCTCCTGTAGGCAGCAATTCCTTTTGCCAGAATCTTGTAATCAATGCCTCCAACTGTTTTTTTCAGGAATTTCTGGAAAATCGTTTGATCCTCTATTCCATGAGACTTGAATAAATCAAAGAGTATTTCAATTGCCTTTTCCTTCTTCAGTTTCAGTCCAGAATCAATCATTGCATTTATTGCTGCCTCACAGCTCTTTCTCTTCATTGTCATGAAGTCAATCAAGGTATTATCCAAATCAAATAATACTGCTTTAATCATTTCAATTCATCTTCCTTTATTTGTTAATTTTGATAAAGTGTTCAATGCTTCTGTCATAGGTTTTTTCTGCTTCTGCTGGAAAATAACATGCCGGAAGTTCTCCTGCTTCCCTGTGATGAGCAATGCATTCACAGCACTTTCCCTTTCTGCTGCATGAATAAGTGCAATTGCATTCAGCCAGATTCTCTTTTTGAGTGCATTCCATTAAAGATTCCTCCATTAAAAGCCAATTAATTCATTGATTAAAAAAGAATTAAAAGAGTTGTTTTATTTTTTCATGGCTTAATTTCCTTAAATCACCTGTCACTAGATCTGCCTTGCTTAAATCCTGTCTTCCGCTCTTCTCGTCCTTTAATCCAATGCACTTCATTCCTGCCTTCTTTGCCCCAATCACTCCCTTCTCTGAATCCTCTATCACTAAACATTCTTCTGGATTCACTTTCATTTTTTTTGCTGCAAGAAGAAATGGTTCTGGATGGGGTTTTGAATGAATTACATCCTCCCCATTAACTACTGCATTGAATTCTTTCTCCAGATTAAATTTTTTCAGAATAAAGTCTGCTACTTTTTTTCTTGAAGAAGTCGCTAAAGCTGTTTTCATTCCTTTTCCCTTTAATTCTTTCAGTAATTCAATTGACCCCTTTATGGGTTTCACTTCTTCAAGCATTGGAAAAAAGAATTCATCCTTTTTCTCCAGCAATTCTTCCGGGGTCACTCCTTTCACTTTATACTTCTCCAGCATTTCCTTAAAGAAGTCTTTCACCACTACTCCTGCATAATCCTTCATTTCATCAAATGAAAGCTCTATTCCTATTTCCTTCA
>JBDRIL010000020.1:0-27040 GCA_043815885.1 archaeon
AGGAATGTTAAAGTCCTTTGACGTCCACATGAACATCGTATTAGAGAACGCAGAAGAACTTCTTGACGGACAACCAAAAACCAAGTACGGCAAACTGATTCTCCGAGGCGACAACGTAATACTAATCAGTCCTTAAATAAAGCCCATTTAAATAATTTTTGCATTCTATTTATTTAACTGATTTGAAATGAATTCAAGTGAGTGTCTTTGGCTTAACTGATTTTTTTCTTCACTTGAATATTCATCAGAATATCTTGCCTTATTCTTTTTCATTGTATACCGAAGGCATACAATGTTTTTTTGATAAAACTTTTCTTAAAAGTTTTTTTTTGTGGCTGTGGCCAAGAAAATGGCTTCATTAAATTAAAACTGATTTTTTTTTGGAGCCAATCCTTAATTTCACGTTAATTAAATCTAAAAAAAAATTGGAGGTTGATAAAAAATGAAAAACAAAAAAACAAATAGAAGGGATTTACTTTGGCAGTAAACAAAAAATAATTCTTCCAGAAGAAGAATTGCCTAAATATTACTATAATATTTTGCCTGACCTGCCAAAAGAACTCCCTAAACCGGAAGGAAATCTGGAAGTACTTCCAAAAATCTTTGCAAAGAGTTTGCTGGAACAGGAATTCTCTCCTGAAAGAAGGGTTAGAATTCCGGAGGAAGTAAGGGAACTCTACTTCAAGTGCGGAAGGCCTTCTCCAATTTACAGGGCAAAGAAATTAGAAGAATTTCTTAAGACCCCTGCAAGGATTTTCTTCAAGAGAGAAGACCTTTCTCCGACAGGATCACATAAACTCAATACAGCTTTAGCCCAAGCATACTATATTGCAAAAGACGGTTTGGAGGAGGTGACAACAGAAACAGGGGCAGGCCAGTGGGGTTCGGCTCTGAGCTTAGCTGCTTACTTTTTTGGATTGAAATGCAGGGTATTCATGGTTAAAGTAAGCTATCAGCAAAAACCCTACAGGAAGTATGTAATGAATTTCTTTAATGCAGAAGTTATTCCTTCTCCCTCCAGTGAAACCAGTGCAGGAAAAAAAGCCTTAAAAGAAAATCCAAATCATTTGGGTTCTCTTGGGCTAGCTATTTCAGAAGCAATAGATTTCGCCTTGCAGAGTGACTCCAGAGCCTATTCTCTTGGTTCAGTGTTAAACCATGTTTTATTGCATCAGACAGTTATTGGAGAAGAAGCACTAAAGCAAATGCAATCCATTGAATTAATGCCTGACTATGTGATTGGATGCGTTGGAGGAGGAAGCAATTTTTCAGGTTTGGCCTATCCTTTCATTCGCCAGAGACTGAAAAAGAAAGAGGAAATTAACTTCATTGCAGTTGAACCAAAGGAAGTCCCTTCTCTAACCAGAGCTCCATACATATTTGATTACGGAGACGAAGCAGAGCTAACACCAAAACTTAAAATGCATTCTTTGGGGCATAAATTTGCTTCTCCCCCAATCTATGCCGGAGGCTTGCGCTATCATGGATGCGCTCCAACACTCTCCTTACTCAAAGAAGAAGGCATAGTGAGAGGAAAAGCCTATCCTCAGAAGGAGTGCTTTGATGCAGCAAAATTATTCGCAGAAAACGAAGGAATAATTGTGGCTCCAGAAACATCCCATGCAGTAAAGGCAGTAATAGAAAAGGCACTGGAATGCAAGAGAAAGGAGGAAGAGAAAACAATTCTCTTTAATCTTTCAGGGCATGGATTACTGGACTTACAGGGGTATGCAGATATACTGAAATTCAAGTGATGCAAAAATGAGAAAACCATTCACCCTAACACTGGACTTCATTGAAGCAAGCAAACTAAGAAGCCATGAAAAAACCTCAGAGAAAAGAATGAACAGGATTGCAGAAGAAATCAACCAGGATAACTCTATTGTTCCAATCCTGGTTGATTCCTCCTTTCTTGTTGTATTGGACGGGCACCACAGACTAAATTACTTGAAGAAATTGGGTTTCAAGAAGATTCCAGTACTGCTTACAGACTACTTCTCTGATAAATTAACTCTTTTCCCGAGAAGAAAAAAAATAAAATTAAATAAAAGGAAAGTAATCGAAAACGCTTTCTCTAATAGATTATTTCAATTCAAAACCACAAGGCATTCAATTAAGGGAAATTATTTAATCAAGGTTCCACTGAATTTCATCAAAAGAAATTAAAAGAGTTTCATAATTAATGTCTTTTGATATAACTTTGTGTTGAAATGATTCTTTATGGGCCCTTAGCTCAGCCTGGTAGAGAAGAAGGTGAAATTCTTCCCAGTAAGCGTATCCTTGGCATGGATGAGGTCGCGCGTTCGAATCGCGCAGGGTCCACTCTTTTCTTTCCAATAAGTTTAAATTGTTTTAATGCGTTATTTTTCTGTTTATGCCTGCAGATAAGAAACAAATACTGATGCAAAGCATAGAGAAATTGCTTGCCTTAAAGGTTTCAGACGAAGAGATAGTGAAGGAATTAGTTGCTGTTGGATTGAGAGAGGATGATGCGAAATCGTTTTTAAAGCAGGCAAAAGAAAGCTACACTGGAATGAGCAGGCTGGACCAGAGAAAACTTAAAAGAGGCGGCGGGCCAGAAGAGATAGTCCTTCCTTCGAAGGAATCAGAAGAAACTAAAAAGGAAGTTGGCGAAGAAAAGGTAAAAAAATTAGAGGAAGAATTAAAGAAGGGAAGGGAAAAGAAAGAGGAAAACACCGCTTTTAAAAAAAGCAGTGGCGCAAAAACTGAAGATTTTAAAAAAAGCAGTGGCGCAAAAGCAGAAAAACCCGAAACAAAAAAGAAGGAAAAACCGGTAAAAGAAAAAAAAGTCAAAAAGCTTGCTCCGATAAAGAAGAGTGATGTGTGGGAGCAGGGAATCCTTACCACAATCAACCAGAAGATAGAGGAAATAGAGGACGTTCAAAGGGAATTGGATGAAGTCATTGATTCAAAGGTCCAGAAGCATTTAGAGGAAGAGAAAAAGAAGATGAATGCCTTGATTGAATCACAGTATTCCCTTCTCTATGAAAAAATTAATTCTGCTCTGGATGAAAAAGTGAATGAATTAAATAATGCTCTTGAAGAAAAAACAGAGAAATTCAATAAATTAAGCAAGAGTGTTGCTTCAGGCATTGCAAAACAGGCAGAGGAAAAAGCGTCATACGAACAATTACTGGAAGAAATAGAGAAAAGAATTGAGGATCTGCCTGATTTAAAGAAGCGGTTGGTTTCAAAGGTAGAGGAAGAAACAGAGCAGATGAAGAATTCATCCAAAAAATTCATTGAGGAAGCAGAGGAAGGCATGAATGAAATGGATGAAAGAATAAACAAGGCACTGGAATTAGAGACAAAAATCATTGAAGGTTTGGTTAAAGACACTGAAGAAAGAATACAGGAAATGGCTGAAAAGAGAAGCAATTTTCTTTCAGGGGAATTAAAAGTAAAACTTGATGAATTAACTGAATTAAAGAAAAGCCTTACTCCTGGATTCGTTCAGGAAAAAACAAAGGAACTGTCAGTAAAAATGGAGGCAAAGATGCAGGAAATGATTTCATTAAAGGAAAGAGAAATAGACGAAGCAATAGAGATAAAGACAAAGGAACTGGATTCATTAAAACAGAAAATGGCTGGAGCAGAACAACTGACTAAAGCTGCTGCAGAAATAGAGAAGCTTTCTTCCTTCAAGGAGGATTTACAGAACCAATTGAATCAATCAAAACAGGAAATAGAGAATTTAAAGGGTGAACTGAAGAAGTTTATTGGAGCGCAATTGATTGAAGCAAGCTCTGAAACAGAAGAAAAAATAAATGAACTATTTGAAAGAAGAAAGGATGAACTGGCTTTATTCCAGAAAAAATCGCAGGGCATTGATGTAGAGAAGTTTGAACAAAAAATGCAGGAACTCGATTCATTTAAAGAGCAATTCACTGAAATAATCCAGAAAAACATTTCCTCCATTAAGCGCACAAGAGAGGAAATGATCAGTGAACTGGATACAAAGGGAAGTTTAATTGATGGCAAGATTAATCAGATTAATTCAAAAATGGAAGAACTCAGTGCTTTTGAGAAAAACTTTGCAAGAGAAATGGGTTTGGCGGTAGAAAAACTGATTGAAAAAAAGAAGGTAATAAAGCCCTCCCAGCCAAAACCAAAGCCTGCTTCAAAGAAAAAGGAAGAAAGAGATGACTACATTAGGAAAGCATTTAAGGAAAGAATAAGAAAAGCAAAAAAAGGAAGATAATCAAATTCTATTTAATTCTATGAATTGCATCAAAGCCATCAAAAGACGTTAATTATTAAACTTTTTAATGTCTTTTGATGTTAAATTAAAAAAGAAAACCAGCGATTAATATATATTGCAATTTAATTTAATTCATAAAGGTCTTAATTAATGAATTTAAGGATTCCATGGGAATTATTCATTCTTGCTTCAATCCTTTTATTCATTACAATCTTTTTTGTTCCGGTTCCTTTCAGCCCAGTAGGAAAAGCAATCTATTTTGATGCCCCAATAGCAATGTATCATTTTGATGAGGGAAGCGGAACAGTAGTATATGATTCAAGTGACTATGGAAACAATGGAACTGTTCATGGAGCGGGATGGGTTGCAGGCTATGACGGGACTGGTTATGCACTAAGCTTTGATGGAATTAATGATTATGTTAGTGTTTATGGTTCAACTGGCTTGAACCTGCTTCAAGGGGAGGGAACAATTTCGGCTTGGGTTTATACATTGGATTCAACTACTGCTTATGATCAAAGATTTGTAACAATGGGAGAAAATGATTTCTGGATTGGGACTTCAGCTGAAGGACCTAATAGTAGGATCATGCTTAGGGGTTGGAATAGTGTTGAAGGTAATGTAGATGTTTTCTCAAATAAAACACTAAGTCTGTATGTGGGGGCTTGGCATCATGTTGCAGGCGTAGCTGATGGAAGTAATCTAAAACTGTATATTGATGGAGTTCTACAGAGTTCTGCTCGATTTAATGGTGTTGAAGTATTAGATAATTCGGTTTGGATAGGTAGTTGGTATTCTCCTGGAAATGGTTTTTTTCATGGAATGATTGACGAAGTAGTTATTTATGATTACGCTAAAACAAGTTTTGATATTTCTATTCCTCCTACAGCCGAAGCAGGAGGACCTTACAATGGAGTAGTGAACCTAGCTTTTAGTATAACTGGAACAGGGCATGATGGAGATGGGGTAATTAGCAGCATTCAATTTGGGTGCAGTAGCGGGGATGCTTCATGTAATTCCTATTGTATTTTGGAACCAGACCTGTTTCCAAACTGCCTTGTTACTGGCACTGGAACTCCAGACGCCAGTAGTCAATGTGGTATTTTATGTTCTAGAGCGGGAACATACACTTTTACTTTGACTGCAACAGATGATGACGGAGCAACAGCAACAGACAATGCTACTGCAACTATTGTTGCAAATAATCCTCCGACTGCAAACGCAAACGAACCGTCAGGAGGCTATAAAGGAAAAGTTAATTCAAATATAACATTGCATGGAACAGGAACTGATTCAGACGGAACAGTCAGTGAAATTTATTGGCATTTAGGTTCTGGAGGTGGAATCTGCAATCTTTCAAATGGAACCCCAACAGGGATTGGAACAAAAACTGCAAATATTTATTCAACTCTCAATTGCTCTGCTGAAATAACATTTCAGGCAATATTGACTGTCAATGACAATTATTATGCAAGGGACACAAAAACCGTAAATGTAGTTGTTTCAGTAAATGTTCCTCCAACAGCTGATGCAGATGGTTTTGTTGAGGGAGACCATTATGTTGGGCAAGTTAATTCAAATATTCAATTGAATGGTTCTGGTTCTGATTCTGATGGAACAATAAAGTCAATTAAATGGCAGACTACTGCTGCAGGTTGTACTATTACCCAGCACCAAGTCGGCCTTAACACCAACCATGCAACAAATGATGGAACAATCAGATGCAATTCCACTGGAAGAAAAGACATTGACTTGAATGTAACGGACAATTATGATGATTCAACTATTGTTTCAACTTATGCTGGAGTCACTCCTGCAACTCCAACCGGACTGCAGGCAACAGGAGAAAATGCCAGGGTTGTTATTGCATGGTATGCGTCCACTGGAGCCATTTATTACAAGCTTGCCTGGAGAAAAGAAGGAATGTCAACTCCAGTAGTAATTCAAGTTAATTCCACTTCTTACACTCACACTGGATTGACTAATGAAGTTCAGTACTGTTATTCTGTTGCTGCATGCAATTCTTTTGGCTGCAGTGGTTTTTCTTCCGAGGCCTGCGCTACTCCAAGCGCTCCATCAAATCCCGGCACTCCCCCAACGATTACTTCCTTTAATGCCATTGGAGGGAATGCTCAAGTCAGTTTGAGCTGGAGTGCTTCAGGTTCAACGCCAATAAAATTTAACTTGGAGAGAAAATTGGGTTCAACAGGAACTTACGCTGTAATTTTATCCAATTCCACTTTGTATTCATTTCTTGATTCAGGGCTGGAGAACGAGAAAACTTATTATTACAGATTGACTGCATTCAATGATTATCCGCCTGACGCAACCAGAGAAACTTATGCGCAAACCCATTTGACTGGAACCAGCCCAAACATCACCTTGTTTATTGTAATTGAAGGAGACCAAAAAGTTGAATTGAGCTGGACTGCAACAGGCACTTCTCCAATAAAATACACTTTGAGCAGAAAGATCGAATCAACCGGAACATATTCAGCAATTCTCACAGATTATAATGGAAATTCCTTCACTGACTCAAATTTAACAAACAACAAAACTTACTACTACAAACTAAATGCAGTTAATCTCTTTGGTTCAGCCGAAAAAACCCTTACAGCTACCCCTCATATTGGAGAATGCGGGAATGAAAAACTTGAATCTGGAGAAGCCTGTGAGGTTGCAGAGGATTGTGATGACCCAAGAACTCAATGCGATTTAGTGAATAAAAGGTTTGGAGAGACAACAATTTCCTGTACCAAGTGTGAATGCATTGCCGGAAGCTGGAGCTGGAGCTACAGTAATTCAATTGGTTCTGATTACTGCATTAACTGCCAGTATTGCGGTGACGGGGAATGTAATTGCGGAGAAACAACTGACACCTGTTCAGGAGATTGTGGAACGGGAGAGGATTTAACTCCTCCTTATGCTCCAAGAAACCCGAAGGCAACTCCAGGAGACGGAAAGATATTGCTTGAATGGACTGAAAACACTGAAATTGATTTAGATAAATATATAGTGTATTATGGTGCTACAAGTAAAGCGTATGACTTCAATGAAACTACCACTCATAATTATCTTGAAATCCATGGATTGATTAATGGATTAAAGTATTATTTTGCAGTAAAGGCAGTTGATTTCAGCGGCAATGCAAGTGATTTCTCCAGAGAGGTTTCTGCAACTCCAGAAGAGGAGGAAGTACTCCCCCCAACCGATTTAGAGGTTTCAATTTCTGCAAAAAAGGTAAAGCTTTCATGGAAGCATGCTTCCCCCAGGCCCAAACATTACGATATCTATAGAGATGGAGAATTTTTGGATTCCACTTCAGGCAGTTATTATTACGATGAAAGTGCTGAAGCCGGAGAAACCTATTCTTATTACCTTTTAAGTGTTTCAGAGGAGGGAAAGGAAAGCAATAAATCAATGACTGTTGAGTTTGAGGTTCCAGGGAGTGATGCATGCAAGAAGGACGGTAAATGCAATAAAGAAGAATGTGAAAGAACTGGCGATCCAGACTGTATTTGTAATTATGATGGAATCTGTGAAGAGGGAATAGAGAATGAATTCAATTGTCCTGATGACTGTGAAGAAGTAGGAATTGATTGGGTTACTGGAGCCACAATTGGTTTAATCATTCTTGCGATCTCTGCTGCAGCAGCAGTATTTGTTTATAAGAAGAAGAAAGAGGAAGAAGGCTCAGAAGAACAAAACTTTTTCAAGTTCTGATTATTTTTTTGCGTTAAATTAAAAAACAAGGACTAATATATTAATTATTAGAATGAATGAATCACTTCCTGTAAAGTTGCTTTTAATATCTTTTGTGTTAATCGTAGTTATTTCTATTGCAGTTTATTTTTCTTTTTCGGGCTTATCAACTCCTGCAGGAAAAGCAATCTATTTTGATGCCCCAATAGCAGTTTATAATTTTGATAATGATACTGCACAGGATTCAAGCGGTAATGGATTGCATGGAGTAATTGAAGGGAATCCTGTTTTTGTTGGCACAATTCACGGGAAAGGATTGAGTTTTGATGGAACCGGGGATGATGATTATGTTGGGGTTCCTGACAATTCCTTGTTTGATGTCCAGAATTTCACTATTGAGGCTTTCATTAAGCCTGCTTCAGATCCCAATGGCTGGGGGGGATATCATACAATTGTTTCAAAGCAAAGCCAATTCATTTTTAGATTTGGGGGTTCAGGGCTTTACGGAATTACTAACTGCGGTTTCGCGAGCTTGCTTGGAAATGACTTTGATTGGATTGCAGGAAGATGGTATCATTTGGCCTTTACTTATGATGGAAGCTTTTTGAGGCTTTACGTTGATGGAACAGAAAAAGCTTCCACTCCTTGCAGCACTCCGCCAGGCCATTCAGACCACACTTTGTTGATAGGCAATCATTTTGGCAGCTTAAACAATGAATTTGATGGAGTAATAGATGAAGTGGTTATTTCTAATTACGCCAAGACTTCATTCATTATCCCAAACACCCCCCCAGAAGTTAATGCCGACGGCCCTTATTCTGGGGAAGTGAATTCAAATATTCAATTGAATGGTTCTGCAACAGATGATGAAAGCATTGCTTCAATTGTTTGGTCCACAAGCGCTTCTGACTGCACCATAAATCAAAACCCGATTATTATTGATTACACTGCAACCAACAATGGAACAATTAATTGCTCTACTGTTGGCGCAAAAAACCTCACTTTAACTGCAACAGACAACACTGGATTAACTTCAACTGCCAATTCAACAGTGAATGTAACAGAACAGCAGAAAACAATTGCATTATATCACTTAAATGAAGGAAACGGCACAATAATAAATGATTCAAGCGGAAACAATTTGAATGGAAACATTGTTGGTTCCCCAACTTTTGTTGGCACTCCCTGGGTTGCAGGATTAAATTTTAATAGAAGCGGAGGAAATTACGCTGAAGTTCCGGATGATGATTTGTTTGATATAAACAGTTTTACTATTGAGGCTTGGATTAAGCCTGCAACAAACACTTCTTCTTGGAGCTACTACCACACAATTGTTTCAAAAGATGCCCAATATATTTTGGGATTCCGTGACAATCTCATTCAAGGAATTGTTAATCCATATGCAATTGAAGCCCCCTTTAATGGAACCGCCGGAAATTGGTATCACATAGCGTTTACTTATGACAGTATTACCAAAAGAATGAAATTATATGTTGGAAATACTGAAGTGGCTGCTTCAAATCCTTTATCGCATGGCCCTATTCCATCGAGTGGTTCTCTGAGAATTGGAAATCACTCTGTTGCAGACAACCATAATGAATTTGATGGAGTAATTGATGAAGTGATTATTTCCAATTACGCCAAAACATCTTTTGATGTCTCAATTCCTTCTGATTCAATTCCTCCAGCAAAAATCACAGATTTAGGCATGAATTGTTCCTGGGCTCCAGTAGCAATGTCATGCATTCTTAATTGGACTGCTCCAGGAGATGACGGCAGTTCAGGCTTGGCTTCATCTTATGATATAAGGTTTTCCAGTAGCAATTTTCCTCCAACTACATGGGATGGGGCCCTGAAAGTAAACCATGAACCCCTTCCAGTTCCAGCAGGAACCCCACAGTCAATGACTGTAGATGGATTAGTTCCCCGCGATGCTTATTATTTTGTGATGAAAACAGGGGATGAAGTACCTAATTGGTCAGAAATGTCAAATGTAGCTGTCTGGACCAGAACTTCTTCCGACACAATCCCTCCATCTGCAATTACCAATCTTTCAGTTCCCTCATGCAGCAATAATTCCTGTTCTTTGAGTTGGACTGCTCCTGGTGATGACGGAAGTTCAGGCACTGCTTCTCAGTATGATTTAAGGTATTCTATTTCAAATATCACTGAGTCTAATTGGAATTCAGCAACCCAAGCTACTGGTGAGCCTTCACCGCAGATTGCAGGTACAACTCAGTCAATGAGTGTAACTGGATTGAGTCCTTCAACTACTTATTATTTTGCGATTAAAACTGCGGATGAAGTGCCTAACTGGTCAGCTATTTCCAATGTTCCAAGCAGAGCTACTGGTTCAACTTCTGATTCAACCCCTCCAACTGTTTCAATCACTTCTCCTTTGAATGGTGCAACTGTTTCTGGGGTTGTTTCTGTTTCAGCTACTGCTTCAGATAATGTTGGTGTAACTAAAGTGGAATTTCATGTTTCAAACAGTTTAAAGTCAACTGATAATTCTTCTCCTTATTCTTTTGACTGGAATACCTTGCAGTATGCCAATGGAAATTATTCTTTGAAAGCAGTTGCTTTTGATGCAGCGGACAATAATGCTTCTAGTTCAATTAATGTTGATGTGAATAATAGTTCTTCTTCTGTTGTTTTTTGCGGTAATGGAGTTTTAGAACTAGGAGAAGCCTGTGAGAATGATTCTCATTGCAGTCCTGAAACACAGTGTGATTCAGCGAATAAGAGGTATGGAGAAAGAACTGCAAG
Organism: archaeon; assembly: GCA_043815885.1. Taxonomy (GTDB): domain Archaea; phylum Iainarchaeota; class Iainarchaeia; order Iainarchaeales; family 1-14-0-10-31-34; genus JBDRIL01. The sequence continues at coordinate 10,694 of JBDRIL010000020.1, forward strand.
TTGTAGTGCATGTGAATGTGATTATGGAAGCTGGAGCTGGAGCTCTACCTCTTACTGCAGTAATTGTAATTCTTGTGGGGATGATTCCTGTAATTGCGGGGAAACCTCTACGACTTGTTCTGGAGACTGTGGAGGGGGGGATGATACAATTCCTCCTTCTAGGCCTATTGGATTGACTGCCACAAGTGGAGAGCAAAAAGTTGATTTGGACTGGAATGATAATTCTGAAGCAGATCTTTCCCACTACATTGTATTTTATGGTTTGTCTTCTGGTTCCTATGACTGGAATGTAATGGTAACGAGTTCAAGTGCAACAATTCTGGATTTAGGGGAAGAAGTAAGATATTATTTTGCTGTAAAGGCAGTTGATTACACTGGAAATAAAAGCACTTTCTCTGACGAGGTTTCTGCTGTAACTTCAGCAGTTTCACTCAAGCCTCCAAAAAACATTAATATCTCTCTTACAGATGAAAAAATCAGGGTTAATTGGTCTTTTGCTGTTCCTGAACCAGACCATTACGATGTATACAAGAATGGAAAGTTTGTTACTGCTACAACAGAAAATTATTACCTTGATTCCAAATACGAGAAAGGAGAAACTTATTCATACTATGTAAAGAGTATTGCAATAGACGGTTCTGAGAGCGATAAATCAAAAACAGTGAGTATTTCAATTCCAGGGGAAGATCCATGCAGAAAGAACGGAGAATGTAATGAAGATTGCAATAGAACTGAAGACCCTGACTGCTTATGCATTGAAAACGGAATATGTGAAACTGAATTCGAGAACACAGAAAACTGTCCAGCTGACTGTGAAGAAATGCCAATAGATTATTACACTAATTTAAGTATTGGATTAGGGTTAGTGATTGTTTCAGCAGTAATCGCAGTAATCTTCTTCAAGAAAGCCTGATTCTTAGAATTTATTAGATGGGCCTGAGGAGAATTGAACTCCTGATCTTCACGATGTCAACGTGACGTCCTAACCACTAGACTACAGGCCCAATCAGAACCTACGGTTCCGATACCTCCCTTATGAGGTATCGTTTTTTCGCCAGCCTTTTCCTAAAAGGCTGTCCGATACCCCCCCAATCAGAAAAACTACGTTTTTCCGATACCTTTTCCTTTTCACTACTACCTCACTTTGTTCGGTAATAGGATTTCCTCGCTTAATGCTCGGAAACAATCAATAACTAATATTCTTATTAGCTTAAAGAATTCCTTTAAAAAAGTTTTTTTAATTGAATGCATGTCTTGCAAACCTTTCCTCCTGTTGGAGCACCGCATTCCATGCATTCCTTTACCTCCCATTCAATGAATTTCTTTTCCATTAATGGTTTGATTTGGAGGAAGGTTTTAAGGATTGAATACTTTGTTCCGGGGAATTTTGCCTCAAATTCATTAAGCATTTTCCTGAATGAATTCCTTTTAGCCTGCCAGGAAAAAGGACAGCATTCCTCTTCATAATGCTTTATTCCTTTAAAGCCAGCATAAGCAATTATCTCTGTCTCAGGGCACTCGTATAATGGCTTTATTCTCGGAATGAATTGCTTGAATGATTTAAGTCCTGCTTTAGGCCCTAACCTTGCCATTCTCACTAAATCATTATCAAAGAAATTCATTACAATGCTCTGTGTTTCATCATCCAAATTATGCCCAGTAACAAGCTTGTCTGCCTTTAATTCCTTGCTTACTTCATTCAATAAATTCCTTCTCATTGGACCGCAAAAAGAACAGCTTGAACCCAACTCCTTTTTCTTTTTCAGTTTCTTCATTATTTCAAGCATTGTAATTCCAAACCTCTTCCTGAAGGAAATCACGGTAAAAGGAATATTCCATTCCCTGCAGTTCTTCTTTGCAATCTTTAATGCTTTATCCCTGTATCCAGTAATTCCTTCATCCAGCATCAATGCATGAATTTCATTCGAAGAAGAATAAAATTTATCCAATAAATAAAGTGCAGTAAGTGAATCCTTTCCTCCCGAAACCCCTACAACTATTCTTTCTCCCTTACCTAAAAGCTTGAATTTCCTTATTGTTTTCCTTACTCTTTTCTCAAAGAATTCAGTGAAATGCTTTTCGCATAAGTAATGCGGTCCATAGGAGAGAAAGATTTTGCTCTTTAAACTGCATCTATCGCACTTCTTTTTTGTTCTAACCATACTTTTAAATCCCTTTTCTTCTAAGAATTTAATAATAAATTAGGTATATAAAGCCTATTTTTTTAATGAATTTAAGGTGCAAGAAATGAGTTACTTGAAATCAGTGAAGGAAGTGTTCCAGAAGGAATTCGCTGGAAAAAAAGATGAATTCTACGACTACAAGAAAATTCAAAGCGACAGGCTTATTGAATACAGGAAAGAAAAGAATGCAATAGTTAAACTTGAAAGGCCAACCAATCTGTCAAGAGCAAGGGAATTAGGCTATAAAGCAAAACAAGGTTTGGTAGTAGTCAGGGTTAGAATAAGAAAAGGAACAGGCCTGAAGAGAAGGCCTTCCAGAGCCAGAAGACCCAAAAGAATGGGAGTAAAAAAATTAACCCGAAGAAAGAGCATTCAGGCAATAGCAGAGATTCGAGCTTCAAAAAAGTACAGGAACCTTGAAGTACTGAGTTCTTACTGGATTGGAGAAGACGGAAAACACAAATACTTTGAAGTAATTCTGGTTGACCCGCAACATCCAGTAATTAAGTCCGATAAGGAATTGAACTGGATTTGTGAGAGAGGCCAAAAAGGAAGAGCAGAAAGAGGCCTTACCTCAGCAGGAAAAAAGAGCCGAGGCCTGACCAGAAGAAGAAGCGCAGAAAAAGTAAGGCCCTCAAGAAGAGCCCACGATAGGAAAGCATAAAACCAATAGCTTTATTTTAACTTTTTAATCTTATTCTTTGAGGAAAAAAAATGATTGACTTAATTTACTTCAATGAAAAAGCTTTTCCTGACTTAAAGGAGTTAATTGATTTAGAGAAAAGAATAGGCAATAAAGGAGTAATTCTCGCAAAAAAATTTTCCTCAGAAAAAGAGGCAAAAGAATTAAAGGAAAAAACAGAAAAAACAATAAAAGAATTAAAGATTAAAGGATTTGATTTAAAGCTAGCTCATTTAATTACCAAAACAGATGCAAAGGAAACAAGAAAATTCAAGGGAAAGATTGACTTAATTGCAGTTGAAGGAGGCGATGTAACGATAAATAAGTTTGCAGTTTCTACTGCAGGAATTAACTTACTCTTAAACCCTTATAAAGAAGGAAAGCTTTCCTTTGATACAGCGATTGCGAGAATTGCCTCAGAAAACAAGGTTGCAGTAGGAATAACCTTTTCCCACTTTCTTCAATCAAGAGGATTCAACAGAATTAATTCATTCAAAAACTATTCATTCATTGTAAAATTAATCCAGAAATTCAAGATTCCAGTAAACGTTTTCTCCGGAGCCACCGAATTGAATGAAATCCGTTCAATAAAAGACTTAAATGCATTTTTGGTTCTGCTTGGCTATTCAAGGGAAAAACTGAAAAGTGATCTGGAATGAAGGAAAAACTTTCTTTAAAACCAATTCCTCTCTCCCTGAGGGAAAAAAAGAGATACATTGTATTTGAATTAATCAGTAAAGAGAGATTCAATTTCAGGAACGTGAGAAGTGAATTGAATAGAATCCTCTTTGATTTATTCGGTGAAAAAGGAGTGAGTGAATTAAGCTTTAACTTCATTCTATTCAATGAAAAAAACAGCAAAGGCATTATCAGGTGCAGGCACACAGAAACAGAAAAAGCAAAGACAGCAATCCTCTTCCTCAAAGAAATTAATTCTATTAAAGCAATCCCAAAAATAGTCAGGGCTTCTGGTTCCATCAAGAAAGCGAAATCATTCGTTCAATAGGCTTCCTTGCTTTATCCATAATCTCTTTTGGCAATACTACTTCGATCCTCTCTTCTTCCAATGCCCTCAGAGTCAATTCAAGTGAATTCTTCTTCATCTGCAGACAAGTAGCCCCAGGAGGGGCAGCATAAAACACTTTTTCTGGTGCCACTATTTTCAATCTATTAATCATTCCACTCTCTGTCCCGATAATGAATTCCCTTGCATCTGTTTCCTTTACATACTTCACCATTCCCTCAGTTGAATGCACTGCATGAGCCAGCTTAATTACTTCCGGCCTGCATTCAGGATGCACCACTACTTTTGCTTCGGGATGTTCTTTCATTGCTTTTTCAAGCAGTACTGCATCAATCTTGTCATGCACATAACAATATCCATTCCATGGAATAATCTTTTTTTCAGGCAGCTTGCTCTGAACATACAGAGCCAGGTTCTTGTCAGGAACAAAAATAATTTCCTTTTCAGGAATAGAAGAAATCACTTTCACTGCATTGGCTGAAGTGCAGCAATAATCTGATTCAGCCTTTATCTCAGCAAGAGTATTCACATAAGAAACCACTGCTGCTTCAGGATACTTTTCCTTTTCCTTCTTTAATTCCTCTGCAGTAATCATTGCAGCCATAGGGCATTTAGCTTCTTTAGTTGGAATCAATACCTTTTTTTCCGGGCTCAATACCTTTGCTGTCTCAGCCATGAAATCAACGCCACAAAAAACAATTATGTCTGCTTCAGTCTTAGAGGCTTCCCTGCTTAACCCCAAACTGTCTCCAATAAAATCCGCCACTTCATAAATCTCCGGCTTCTGGTAATTGTGAACGAGCATTACTGCATTCTTTTCCTTCTTCAATTCATTAATCTTCTTCTGCAATTCTTTTGTATTCATAAAAAAAAGCTTCCTTTAAGTACCAATTACAATGCTTTCATTTAAATTCTTTAATGTCCTGACTGCAGAGAGTGCTGCAAGAAATGAAGTCCTTGGGTTTTCAGGAAAAGGAATATTCTCAGTTCTGGTATAAAGTTCTCCAAATTCTCCTTTAACTTTAATTTCATGCCTGTTTATTTTAATTGAAGGATCCACAACAATCCTGACTTTAGTATTCTTTACCCCGATTCCTGCAAGAGACAAAGCAACTGAAACGTTGATATTCTTTGGAAAGAATTTTGCTGCCTCTAATGCATTTCCCTCAAAAACAATTGTCGGCTTCCTTATTTCCTTTAAATCAATCTTTTTTTCCTTAAAGAACGGAGCCCCCTCAAGTGATTCAGGAGACTTGGTTGAAGTAAGCATAACTTCCTCAATTCCTGCTTCCATTGCTGCCTTCACTGCATCCAGTCCGGCAATCGCTCCAGAAGGAAGGTAAATCTTTTTCCCCTTGCTTTCAGCTTTCTCCCTTAATTTTTTTAATAATCCCTCTTCCTTTAATGCCCCGACAGACATAATCATTAAATTGCATTCTTCAAGAATCCTTTCAGCATATTCTTTCACTGCTTCCTGTGAAGCTGCTTCAACAATTAAATCGCATTCAAGCATTTCTTCCACTGAATCAACGATTTTAGGCTTTTCCTTTAATTTCCCAATTAATTCCTCGCATTTGCTTTTATTCAAATCAAGCACAAAACCCAATTCCATTCCTTTTTCTTTCTCCAGTGCCTTTGCAATAACGCTTCCGATTGCTCCGCATCCAATCAATCCAATCTTGATACCCAAACACCCCTTAAAAAAGAAATAAAAGCTTCCAGATACTCTAATATTAACCAAAAATAAGGTTAAAAAAGAATTCTTTTGTCAATCAAGGGAAACAATTAAGTTTTAAAAGCTATTTATATTATTAATAATAAGAACAGGAGAAAGAAGGACAGGAGGATTTTTTTTGTATCCGATTTCTAGGGCACAGACAGGGGCATATGATAGGGTAGCAACAATGTTTTCTCCCGATGGGAGATTGTATCAGGTAGAGTATGCTTCAAAGATAGTTGAGCAGGGCACTCTTGGAGCGGCATTGATTTACAATAAAGGAGTTCTTTTTGGTGCAGACAAGAAAGTGTCATCTCCTTTAATTCTTTCAGAATCAATTGAAAAATTATTTGTTGTTGACGACCATATTGGAGCAATTTCTTCCGGTTTGGTTGGAGATGCAAGGAGATTAGTCCAGATTGCAAGGCAGGAGGCGCAGGGAAACCAGATGTATTACGAGGAACCAATTGAAGTGGAAGCATTAGTGAAAAAGGTTTCAGGCATAATGCAGTTATTCACTCAATACGGCGGAATGCGTCCGTTTGGAGTGAGCCTGATTATTGGGGGAATTGATAACAGCAGTGAAAAGAAATTGTTTGAAGCCGAACCTTCCGGAGCTTTAGCTGAATACAAGGCAGTCGCAATAGGAAAAGGAAAAAAGGAAGCAATGAAGTTCCTGGAAAAAAATTACAGGGAAGGAATTTCCTTTGATGAAGGAGTAAAGCTCTTGACTGGAGCAATTGAAACGAGTTTAGAAGAAAAGGAAAAAATTGATGTTAACAGAGTGGATTTTGCTTTCATTGAGGACGGAAAAAAGATAAAGGTAATGAATAAAAACGAATTGAAAGCAGTTCTATCCAAGAAATAATTTTTTTATTGTATCCCGAAGGGATACAATGTTTTTTGATAAAACTCCCAATTTGAGTGGAACTCAAATGGGCCCCTTTGAATCCTTGGATTCAAATAGGGTTTAGAAAAAGTTTTTTTAATTTAACTTAAAGGCTTTTTTATGGTTAAAGTTGGGGAAGCGGTAATAGCGCGCTACGAGCATTCAGGAGAAAAGTTTGAAGTACTTGTTGATCCTGACCTCGCAATGGAGTTAAGGAAAGGAAAGGAAGTGAATTTTGATGAACTCCTTGCATATGAATCAGTATTCAAGGACGCAAACAAGGGCCAGGAATCCTCTCCGGAAACAATGAGAAAGGTTTTTGGAACAACAGAACTAAAGGAAGTAATAAAAAAAATAATTACTGAAGGAAGAGTGCAGCTGACAACAGAACAAAGAAAGAAAATGCTGGAGCAGAGAAGAAAGGAAGTAATTTCATTGATTGCCACAAATGCGATTAACCCCCAAACAAAGACACCACATCCTCCGCAAAGGATTGAGAATGCATTAGAGGAAACAAGAATCCAGATTGACGCAACAAAGAGTGCTTCAGAACAGATTCCAGCAATACTGAAGGAAATAAAGAAATTGATTCCAATTTCAATGGAAAAATTAAGGATTGCAGTAAAGATTCCTCCAGAGTATGCAGGAAAAGCGGAATTCATTCTGCACAAGTATGATTTAAAGAAAGAGGAATGGCAAAAAGACGGTTCATTGGTTGCAGTTTTAGAATTGGCTGCAGGAGTAAAGGCAGAATTATTCAATGAATTAAATAATTTAACCAAAGGAGAAGTAGAAACAAAGATAATAGAGGAGTAAAGGTGAAAATTAATGACTAAAAAAATTGTTGTTCCGGGAGAACTTGTAACAACAGAGAGAAAGAATTTAGGAGAACACGTTTTCGTCAGAAACGGAAAGATTTATTCAGATGTAATCGGCTTAGTGGAGGATGATTCAAAGATAGCTAATGTCGTTCCATTAGAGGGATGCTATAAACCCAAAGTAAACGATACAGTAATTGGAGTGGTTTCAGCAGAAACTTTTTCTGGATTGCTTGTTGACATTAATTCCTTTTATCCATCCTATCTTTCAAAGGAAGCTGTGAGGGAACCATTAAAGCCAAGCTCAATTGTTTATGGAAAGATTTTTTCAGTGGATGAATTAAATGAAGCAAAAATGGATGAAGTAAGGGTATTTTATGGAGGCCAAATCATAACGGTTTCTCCAGTAAAGGTTCCAAGACTCATTGGAAAGAATGGTTCAATGATTGAAGTGCTGAAGAAAGGAACCAACACTAACTTTATGATTGGAAGGAATGGATTTATTTGGGCTAAAGGAGGAAACATTGATTTATTTGTTAAAGCAGTCAAAAAAATCGAGAGGGAAGCCCACCTTTCAAATTTAACAAATAAAATGACTGATTTTTTGGCTAAGAACAGATAAATGGTGAGTGAGTTGAAAATGAAGAAAAAAGAAGAAAAAATTGAATACGTGAATTCAGAAGGAAAAAGACTGGATGGAAGAAAGATAGATGAATTAAGACCAATTAAAATCGAGGTAGGAGTACTTCCTCAGGCAAGAGGCTCTGCTTACCTTGAATGGGGGCAAAACAAGGTTATTGCCGCAGTACAAGGCCCAATGGAGGCAATCCCAAAACATATTGCATCTCCTTACAAGGCAGTAATAAGGTTTGATTACCGAATGTCAACCTTTTCTGTTCCAGACAGAAAAAACCCCAAACCAGGAAGAAGGGATATAGAGATTTCAAAGGTATGCGGGGAGGCATTAGAGAAAGCAGTGTTTGTTGAACAATTCCCTAATACAATTATCCGTATATGGGCACAGCTTTTAGATTCCAATGCAGGAAGCAGGGTAGCAGCATTAAGTGCTGCTTCAGTTGCTTTGGCTGATGCAGGAATTCCAATGCATGATTTAGTCAGTGCGGTAGCAGTAGGAAGAGTCGGAGGAAACCTTGTACTGGATTTAAACAAAGATGAAGAAGACGCTGAAGATGCAGTGGACATGCCTGTAGCGATTCTTCCAAATACAGAGGAAATTGTTTTGCTTCAAATGGATGGATTAATTACTAAGAAGGAAGAAGAGCAATTAATTGAACTGGCATTAAAAGGCTGTAAAGAAGTCCACGAAAAACAAATGGAAGCCCTAAAGAAAAAATATGAGTTAGTAGAAGAGGTGAAAAAATGAGTTCAGAAGGCTTATTGCAGTTAAAAGCAGAGAATGTAGTGAATTCCTTAAAGGAAGGAAAGAGACTGGATGGAAGAAAGATAGATGAATACAGAAAAATAGTCTTAGAAAAGAATGTATTTGCTAATGCTGAAGGCTCTGCAAGAGTTTCTTTTGGAGAAACAGTTGTTGCAGTAGGAGTAAAGTTTGTTTTAGGGGAGCCCTTTCCTGATTTGCCTGATAAAGGCACAATTGCTGTTGGAGCAGAATTGCTTCCGCTTGCTTCCCCTACATTTGAGTCAGGCCCTCCAAACAATAAATCAATTGAACTGGCAAGAGTAGTTGACAGAGGAATTAGAGAAAGCAAGGCAATTGACTTCGAGAAACTGTGTGTGGCAGAAGGAGAACTGGTTTGGATTGTATTTATTGACATCTATGCAATAAACTTTGATGGAAACCTGTTTGACGCCAGTTCTTTCGGGGCAATGGCAGCAATGCTTAATGCAAGGATTCCAAAACAGGAAAAAGGAAAGATAATCAAAAACGAGTACTCAGGGGAATTAAAGTTAAACAGGAAACCATTGCTTTCCACCTTTGCAAAAATAGGTAATAAAATGGTTTTGGACCCGAATCTGTTGGAAGAAGAGGCAATGGATGCCAGATTCAGTGTAGCAACAACAGAAGACGATTTTTTGAGCGCTTTCCAGAAAGGAAAAGGCGGTTCTCTAACCAAAGAAGAAGTGGATTATGCAATTGATACTGCCTTAAAGCAATCAAAGGAAATAAGGAAACTACTGTAAGGAGAAAGTCAGGATGGCTAAAACAAAAAAGGTTCTCAGCACCGGAAGATTCGGAGTAAGGTATGGGGTAGGAATAAGAAAGAGACTGCTGAAGATAGAACTAAAGCAGAGAAAAAAGCATGTCTGTTCTATTTGTGGTTTTGGAAAGCTAAGGAGAACCAGTACAGGAATTTATTACTGTAAGAAATGCGACAAAGACTTTTCAGGAGGAGCCTATCTCCCTGAAACAATGACTGGGAGAATAATCAAGAAAATGGTCATCCAAAAAAAGTTTTTACCACAGTTAGGGGAATTGATTGAGGCAAGAGAAAAACCGTTTGAAGCAGAAAAAGTAGTGGAAAAGAAAGAAGAGAAAAAGGAAGACACCGCTTTTTGGAAAAGCAGTGGCGCAAAAGCTGAAGCTTTTTGGAAAAGCAGTGGCGCAAAAGAAGAAAAGAAAGAAATTGAATCCAAAAAAGACAAGGAAAAGAAGAGAAAGGACTTAAGGGAAACGCAAAAGAAGAGGAGAGAAAAGAAGAAATCAGAGAAAGAAAAGAAGAAAGACAAAGGAATATTTAAGAGTGTTATCTCTAAATTAAAGAAGGATGAGAAAAAAGGAGTGAAGGCAAAATGAAGAAGGGAGGAAGATACAGGTGCCCAAAGTGCGGGGAAACATTTGATTCTATGCCTGCAACAGTAATTAGGTGCCCTGTCTGCGCCAACAAGATTCTTTTAAAGGTAAGACAGCCAGTGGCAAAAAATTTAAAGGCACGATAAAAATGAAAGAATTTCCTTTTTTTCTTGACCTTGAATTATTTTTTCCAAGCAAGGAAAAAGCAGAAAAGGCATTCAGGGCAGTGAATCCGGAATTAAAAAGCGAGAAAATGAACAGAAGCACTACAAAAGTAATACTTAAAAAGAATAGTTTTTCCATTAATATTAAGGCAAAGGATAAAACAGCATTAAAGGCATCAATTAATTCCTTAATGAAATCAATTAATTTATCATTTTCATTGATTGGAGGAAAATAAAATGAATGGCGAACAACAAGATATAATGGAATTTGAAAAAACAAGAAACCACTTAATCAATATTTCTGGCCAGAAACAACAGCTTCAATTCCAGAGTACTGCAATGAAGGATGCATTGGAAGAATTGGAAAAGACAAAGGAAAAAAAGGTTTACAAGGCAGTAGGGAATATCCTTGTCCTGTCTACAGTTGAAGGAGTGAAAAAGGAACTAACACAACAAAAGGAATCAGCTGATTTACGGGTTAAAACCCTGCAGAAACAGGAAGACCTGACAGTTGAAAAACTGAATAAATTGAGAGCCAGGCTTGAAGCAGGCAGTAAACCAGATAAACCCGAAAAAGAAGAAAAGTGATTTAATGAAAAAGTTTCCTCTTTTTCTTCATTCACTTAAAGGAAAAAAAATACTCATAATGCCTCATGCAGGGGCAGACGTTGACGCAATTGCTTCAGCAGGAGCACTCTTTCTTGCACTAAAAAAAAAAATTCAAGCCAAGCATAGTCGTTCCAGAACACATTTCATTGAATGCAAGGTTCCTAGCAGAAAAATTAAATATTCCTTTTGAGGTGAACACCGATAAAATTGAATTATTTGACGGAATGATTCTTGTTGACTTGAATTCAGAGGAAATGCTTGGTTCAATGAAGAAAGCAGTTCTTTCCTCCAAAAAACCTGTTTTCTTGATTGATCATCACCTTAAACCAAAAAAATTATTTCTTCCAGAGAAATTCTCTTTAATAAATGAAAAAAGAGTGAGTTCAACAGAAATAGTTTTTGAATTGCTTAAAGAAAACCATTTTCCAATTGATTCAAAGACTTCATCATTGCTTGCCTGCGGCATAATAACTGATTCAGCCGGATTCACTGTTGCGGACAGCAAGACCTTTTCCATGATGTCTTTACTGCTTAAAAAAAGCAATCTCTCTTTCTTTGAATTGAAACAGTTATTCTTTGTTCCAATGGATGAAAGCCAAAGAATAGCAAAACTAAAGGCAGCAAAGAGGCTCAATCTGCTTAAAATGGGAAAACACTTAATTGTAACCACTACTGTCGGTTCCTTTGAGGCAGATGCTGCCTCTGCGTTAATCAGGCTTGGAGCATCCCTTGCATTTGCAGGAAACAGCGATAAAGGCAGAATACGAATCAGTGCCAGAGCAAACAATGCATTTGTAAACGAGACAGGAATAGATTTAGTGAAAGACGTTTTTTCAGTAATTGAAAAAGAATTCAAAGGCAATAGCGGAGGCCACAGGGCAGCTGCAGCATTCAACGGAAAAGGAAAAGAAATAGAAACCCCCTTAAAGCGATGCATTGAATTAACTGAAAACTACTTCAAGAAAAAGTCAATTAATTCAACCAAAAAATACTATGATTAATTAAAAAAACTTTTTCTAAACCCTATTTGAATCCAAGGATTCAAAGGGGCCCATTTGAGTTCCACTCAAATTGGGAGTTTTATCAAAAAACAGTTTTATGCCTTTGGCATAAAATAAAAAAATAGAAAAGAAAAAACTTATTCCTTTTCTTAGCAGTTTTTTCCTTCCATGCATGTACTGTGGCACTGCACCCAGTCAGGGCAGTCTGGCGTAGGAGTTACAAGTTCATCACAGGTTTTCGTGCATTCCTTTGATTTCTGTTCCTGTTGAAGGTAATCTGTTGCAGCTCCTTCTGCTCCAGATCCATTCGTAAAAGCCATTACTATTACGACCCCTACAACCAGCACTACTGCGAATATAATGCCCAATCTAATTTTCTTATCCATTGTTTTTCTCCTCTTAAGTTATATTAATATAATTTAATTATTAAGTTTATAAATACTTTTCTCATGCGTTTTTAAAGGAAACAAAGGAACACTTCCTGCATTCCTCTGACTTTTCTGTCAGATACCATCCTTCCTTTAGTTCATCACTGCCTTTAAAGTAAAAATGAAGGTTTCCCCCTGAATCACAGTATGCATCAGGTAATTCTCCATTGTACTTAAAGCAGTTTTCCGGGGTTACTTGAACTGTAGGAATCATTCCAGTGGAAGTAGTGGAAAGATAGATTGAAGTAAAATATCCCGCCAAAAAACCAATAAATAAGGCAGCAAAACCAAACTTCCACTTGCCTAATTTTTCTCTTCCAAACATTTAACTAATTCACCTCTGTAATCCCTTTAATTTAATGAAAATAATTACTCCAACCAATACAACAAGAATCACTCCAGTGATTACCCCTAAAATAGATTCGTCTATTTTTATTTTTTGTACGCAGTCATCAGGGCAATTCTCTGCGTTCTCTATTCCTTGCTCGCAGACTCTATCGTAATTGCAGATGCAATCCAGATCCTCTGTTCTTCCGCACCATGAATTGCAGTGGCCGTCCTTCTTGCAGGTGTTTTTCTCTGGAACAGATATCTGTGTTGTAACTGAATCCTTGCTCTCTACTCCTTTTCCGGAAACCCCTCTCACTGCATAAGAATAGGTTTTTCCTTCCTCAAAATCCTTATCCAAAAAATTGTTGTCAGAAGTACTTCCAATTAATTCGTTTTCCTTGTAAACATTATAACCGAAAGGGACTGTCTTTGAATCCGTCCAACTAATAATTATTCCCTTCTCTGTTATTTCAGCATTTACGTCTTCTGGAGATTCAACAACTTCCTCCAGTATTACGTCAGCAGGGCAGTCATAAACTGTCTCTCCACAATTCTCCACTCCATCACCGCAGTGAGCACAATTACTGCAATATCCTTCCTCTTTATCCAAAGACCATTCCCCTACTACACATTTACAGGAAGAACACTCAACAATCCTTGTTCCATACCCTCTCTTATCCAGATCACAGGAAGCAGCTTCCTTATTGCAGTCACTTATTTTTTCGCATTCCTCTCCAAACTCTAATTCATTGTCTCCGCACACTGCTACAGATGAAGCCACAGCCACTTCACTGTAATCAATTCCATGTTCATTTGTTGCTTCAACTTTATAATAATAGATTTTTCCTTTGGCTACCGTTGAATCAGTGTAAGAAGTATAAGCAATATTCTTTGCATCACTGATTTCTGCATAATTATCGGTTTCATACATTTTCTTGCTTACAGTGAAACGAAGAGGAGTGTCTCCTTCAGCACTCCAATACAAGACAATCCTTCCGCTCTTTGGTTCTCCTGTAAAAGAGGTAATCTTTGGAGCATTGTCCTCATCCTGTGCATAAGCCATTCCGCTGAATAAAATCAATACCAAGAGAATTATTGTCTTTTTCATACCCATTCAATAAGAATATACTCGTTTAATATTTATTTTTATCCTTCTATTATTGCAATAACTTCCAGAAAACTTTAAATAGAGAATAATGCTTTAATAAGTATATCAAAGGACCAAACTATAAAAACAAAATTAGTCCTTTGATAGCTATCAAAAGACATTAAAAAAGTTCCATAACTAATGTCTTTTGATATTAGTCTGAAAGAAAAAAAGGTCTGAATTATGAATGAAAAAGCTTTTTACTTTGATTGGGTAATGCTTGTTCCAATACTGTTAATTGTATTTGGCTTGATTGAAGTATTTTTTCTGGCGGTCATTTCTCCATTCAATTATTTGTTTGCATTGATTATTTTTGCTTTAGCCGGATTTATGTTCTGGAGAATGCACATGTTTTCCCGCCAGCCCTCCCCAAAAGAATCCTTTCAGCCTTCAAGAGAAGAACCCTTTGCCAGAATTGAGCGAGACACTCCAAAACCTCCCCAAGTTACTCCTTTAGAGGAAGAAGAAGACGGAAAAAAGAAAATAAGCCTTGATGAATTCATTCTTTCTTCCCCAAAGGAATTCATGGAAAAGACTCCTGCAGAAAAAGCTCCAAAAAAACACTCCGGAAAAGACTACAAAAAAATGAAGGAAGACGCATTCAAGGAACTACAGGAAGTAGTAAAGCCATCCAAGAAAAAAACCCAAGAAGAACTTGAAGAAATCGAAGAAGAAGACGAAGAATTTTAACTATATTAATCCAGACTGAATTCTTTTTCTTCCACTGATTTTAATTGCATTATTGGAGTGCCTTGGGTTACTAATTCTATTAATATGTAAGGGGCTTCTGTTGAAGTGAAAAGCAGTATTCCTCCGCCTGTTTCAGTGCTTGCAATGGATATTTTATGGGAAAGCCATCCATTTTTTACTATTGTTCTTTCTAATTCGAATTCAACTCTTGTGTCGGCTTCTCCAGTGAAACTGCCTTTCTTTTCCTTAATTAATTTCTCTACATCCAATCCTATTCCGCCGTAGACCATTAAAGTGAATGGAAGAAGGAATTCTCCTGAAGCAACTTCATTTGAAGGGGAAAATTTAGTGTCCTCCTTCATTACATCCTCTTTTCCAAGAACTTCTGTAGCTCCGATCCTCAATACATCCCTGCTTATCCTGAATTTAATGAATCCAATTTTTTCTTCCCCGGGAAAACCATTGATTACTTCAATGCCTTCCCATTCTCCATCGCTTTCTCTGGTAATGTATGCGTCAATCAATATTTTTTCCTTGCTTTCAGATAACGGTCCTGGTTCGAGTTCATAGAAGAAGGCTTTTCCTTTCTTGAATTCAATTAAAGGGATATTGAATTCAAATTCCTTTGTCTTTTTTTCTCCTTCTGGAGGCGTTACAGAAAAGGAAAGCTTATCACTGAACTCACATTTCAATTCCTTTTTATTGTCTCCTTTCCCCAAATCAAGGTATTTAATGCAGAGGCTTTCTCCCTCTTCATTCAATAACTCAAATTTCGCGTCCTCTACCTCCATACTGCTCCAAATCGAACACTCCAGGACATCTCCTTTTATTTCAAGGGAATCAATCCTTGCCTCTGGAATTTCTTTTTGTGGCTGACTGCATCCAATTAAAAACAGGATTCCGGCTATTAAAAAAAGCAAACCAATTTTTTTTACATTAAAATTCATTTTAATTCTCATCCTAAATTCTTTAATTCAATAAAGCATCTCTCGCAAATATATTTATTATTGAAGTAGACTCCTATCTCGTCTCTTTTCCCGCACAAAACGCATAAGTCAGGCTTTTCCTTTTTTCTTTTCTCCTGAGCCCAGCTCAATAATAAATCCCATGAAACCCATTTTGGAATCACTACTTCATTCAATACACTTTTATCGTTTGAAATAATCCTGTCAATCATGCTTTCCCTGATATGCTTGTCAATGTTTTCCATCCAATTAATCTTTTCTGCATCGCCTTTTCTCTTTAAGTCCAGGTATTTTTCCTCAAAATAACTCTTCATTTAGCCGAGCGAAAAAGACCCCCTTTCTTTAGAAAGAATAGAGGCTTGCTCTTCCCTCCTTTTCTTTTGTAGGAGAAATTGTTTGTGGGAAAAAGTTCACAGGCAATCTACTCTCTCCCGAAAAAATATTTAAGGAGAAATATTCTTTTTTTATTATGTTGGATAATCGTGTCGTTTGTTTGAATGTTTTACCTTTAACTAATATAAAACAATCTTTATTAGCTAATTTGACTGAGGAGTATTCTCGCGTTGCTAATACTATTCTAGGTGTTTTTAATTCTAAAAAGTCTTCTTCATGCACCAAATTGCATCACCTTGTTTATAGCAGGATGAGAGAAGATAGTTGGTTGTCTTCTCAACACATAATTTATGCTATTAGGCAGGTCTGGAGCCAAAGGAAACAAAGACCCAAAGAGTTTAAGAGACTTCCAGTAAGGTTTGATAAAACTCGTTTGTTTACTACTGATAAAACTGTTCATGGAACACTTGTTTTTAATGTGACCGTTAAGCCTAAGCAAAGGATTGCCTTGCCTATTGCTAAAGATGGTGCTTTTCAGCGTTTTAATTCTTTTTTGGGTGAAGGATATGTTTTTGAAACCATTTACTTGAAAGA
>JBDRIL010000021.1:0-13233 GCA_043815885.1 archaeon
TCCTGAAGTTCCTCGCCGTGATTTCCCCATTTCCTTCCATCAAATGAAACCCCAACTACATACCTCGTCGGAATTCCTTTAATCCTAAAGAATGCAGCTGACAGATTAGCGAATTCATCACACACTCCCTTCCTCAAAGAAAACACTTCAGTTGCAGGAAGAATCACATCATAGTACTCATAATCGTATTCAATACTGGAATGAATCCATTCCACTACTTCTCTTACTGTTACAAGAAAGGAATCAGAAGAAAAATTATCTCCCCCAAATTCCTTCAATTCACTGTCCTCTGATTCAATGAACCTGCTTTCCTCAATAAATTCACTGAATTCATTTATTCCTTCTCCCAAAGAATAATCTCTTTCCACTCCAATTCCTGCATTAGTCTTAATCCTTGCACTAATCCTGTACGTGAAAGAAGGAGATTTCGCATAATTCAATAAATCCCTTATAGTGAATACAGCATAAGTATTCCCATTAATTTCTTCATGTGTCGCATTAAATACATCTCCCCCAATAAACAATTCTTCCTTTAATTCAATTAATTCTTGGTTTTCAGTTTCCTTGAAAGTCAATACCTTTACCTCTATCTCATCTCCTTTTCTCACCTCTCCAGAAAAACTTCCCTTTCCCTCCATTACTGCCTTTACATCCAGTTCCCTTACACTGCTTGGATCAAATTCCTCTGCACAAGCAAAAGAAAAAAACAGCAAAAAAACAATCAAAACAAGAATAACTCTATTCATCTAATCAACTTTTCTTTCTTGAAAAATAATGAAAAAAATAATCACTTTTAGGCGCTTCTGTCTTCCTCTTTTAATCTTTCAATTGCTTCTTTATGATGATGTTTTAATTGTTCCTCTCTTTCCTTTCTTCTTCCTTTTATTAGTATTTCACTTTTAGCTTCTTTATCAAATACTATATCCCAAGCCCTTCTTTTTCTTGTCAATTTTAATTTAACTCTTCTAAACAACCCCATGAATCATTCCTCCTATTAGAATCATAAAAGATAAGTTCTTTCCATTATTTAATTCTTTTTATTTTCAGAAAAAGAAATGGGCCAGGAGAGAATTGAACTCTCGACCTTTACCTTGTAAGGGTAACGTCCTAACCACTAGACCACTGGCCCCAAACCGCAAATCGGTTTACGCTTCACACTATTACCTCCTTTCAGTCGGTAATAGGATTTCCTCGCTTAACGCTCGGAAAAAACTGAACAGTATCACAATTTTTTCTCTAGAAATCAATTAAAATTAATGCGCAAAACCGATATATTAATTAACTACTTAATCCTTCTTTAATTAGAATGATTAAGAAAGGAGCTTCAGGTCAGGCAGCAATTGAGTATCTTTTATTGCTTGGTGCAGGCGTAATGCTTGCAGCATTAGTTGTATCCATTCTCACTATTGTTCTTCCTTGGCCTCAGTTCGAGCAATCAGAAGACTATTACGAAGAAAGCTACCACGAATTAGATGAAATCTCTGACCCCTGCCTTGTAGGATGGTGGAGGTTTAATGACAGGCCTTCAGGAGGATGTGGTATTCACAGCCTAACAGCCGAAGATATTTCCGTATATAAAAATGATGCTCTCACAGATTGTACTACTTGGAAAAATACTGATTGCGTTCAAGGCAACTGTGTTGAATTTATGTTTGGAACCTGCCCGGGAAGTTGTAGTAAAATCCCCCTGATTGAAGTCTACAATTTTACTGATTTTACAATTGAAGTATGGGTTAATTCTACATCCAGTACAGCCACTCAAGTAATACTTCAAAGAGGTGATGAAACTTCAGGGAATGGCAGTTATGGAGTTAAATTTAATGCTTCGGGCAACGTACGAGCTTATTATGAATTAGATAGTAGTCAGACTTCGATTAATTCCCCCGGGATTTATGCTGATGGAAGATGGCATCTTGTTGATGTAACGAGAAGTGGGACTACACTCTCTCTTTATGTTGATGGAGCAAAAGTAGCAGAGGAGCTTGCAGGCCAATCAGGAAAACTAGGGAGAAGTGATCTAGAGATGCGTATTGGGTGGGATGCTGCCTTCGATGGTTCAATTGATGATCTCAAACTATATAGGTGTGCCCTGACAGAAGAAAAAATTCTTGGGCACTGCAACAGGTATGCTTCTAATGTCGGGGTAACCTGCGGTTAACTTAAAACTAATTTTATTGGATGAAAACAGCAAAGATTTAAATACTCTTTTTGCGTAATAAGTTCTAGGTGATTATTTTTTGAGGAAAGTTACTTATTACAAGGTTGGAGGAAAAGACGTTCATCTGCCCAGACTGATTGGAGCATTTGTTTTCTTTGGGGCACTGATAATGGTACTGCAGTCAGCTGCATTAATGTTTTATGCATGGGATTCAATGCTGGCATTTCCCTCCTGTGTTTCAGATACAACCGGAGACGACCAGATAGACCAATTGCGTTATATGGACTGCAAGGATTCACTCTATAAGTCAACCGGAGTAGCAGTAGCCGGGGGAGAAGGAAAAATAAATGCAAGACAGTTCTTTGCAGGAGCAGTAACCCCAATAGCAGCACTGTTCTTTTGGGCAATAATATTTGTTTTCGGGATAATCATTTACAAGACAGGCGATCTGGTTATTCCAATAGAGGAATCAGTAAGGGAAATAAAGGAAACAGTAAAAAAAGAAACAAAGAAGAAGTAATTTTCCTTTGATTTCTTCTCTTTCTTTTTTCTTTCAATTAATGCGTAAACTATGGTTTTAAGATTACTGTCTTGATTCCTTCTTCTTCAGTTATTTTTCCTTTCCTTACCCCAACTAAATTTTTTACTCCAATGGCTTTTGCTTCGTCCACTAGTCTCTTAGTTATTATTCCGTCAAATACTATTGAATGAGCTCCTTTCACTTCCTTTAGTTTGGGCATTAATTCCCTTACCTTTACTCTTGTTATTTCCTTGTTTCCTTCATCCAATAACACTGCTTCTAGTTTTCCTTTTACTTCATTCATTGAAGGAGAAAACATTTTCTTTTCCTCTTCAGTTGCAGGAATCTCTATTGGAGGCAATCCCATTGGAATAAAGGGCCCTCTCATTGGAGAACGAGTATAAGGTCGGCTTCCCATTGGAGGCCTTCCAGGGCCTCTTCCAGTAGGACTTCTTCTTGGAGGGCCTCTTGAAGGAAACCTTCCTTCAGTGAAAGGCTTTCTTGGAGTAAAAGTTCTTGGAATCCTGCTTACTTCCATTACTCCTTCCCTTACAGGAGCCTTTCTCCTTAAAGAAGCAAGAATTTCTTTTCCAGTTAATTCTTCCACTTCTTTTCCGTCTGGGGCTCTTGCAATGAATTCAATTGAAGTATTTCTCGTTAACTCTCTTGTAATCAACTCTCCTCCCCTGTCTCCATCAACAAATAAAGTAACCTTTTTTCTCTTGCACAACTCAATTATTGATTCAGGTATCTTGCTTCCATTCATTCCAATAACATTGTTTATATTGTGCTTGAGTAGATTGATTACGTCAGCCCTTCCTTCAACCAGAATTATTTCTTCCTCCTTCCATACATCAGGACCAGAAGGAAGCTTGTCTGGACCGAATTCCTTTATTTCTGCAGCCCTCATTTTCTTCCTTATCTCGTCCTCTATTTCCTGGCTTTCAGGAAGGTTTTCACTCATTAATTTTTTTAGCAATTCTTTAGCTCTATCAGTAATCACTTTCCTCTTTTCACTCCTTGCATCCTCAATCTGCTGGGTGCTGAAATGCGCTTCATACGGCCCTACCTTGTCAATGGATTCAATTGCTGCTGCAAGCAAAGAAGTCTGAACCATGTCAAGCGAAGAAGGAACAACCAGTATTCCTTTAACACTGTTTCCTTCCACTTTTTCGTCCACTACCTCAATCCTTCCAATCTTTCCTCCCTGCTGAAGCTCCCTTAAATCCATTTGGTCTCCAATAAGGCCTTCACTCTGTCCAAAGACAGCCCCGATTATATCGTGCTTGTCCACTACCCCCGTTATTTCAAAAGAACAGCGGATATTGTACTTAACTGTACCAATATAGGTTTTACCCATTAATTATCACCTTTTAATTTATTGTTTTTTCAGAGAATCAGAGCTAATTCAAGGCATTTTCCTTAAGAAAAGCCTTTTAATTGATTTATTTTTGATTTTATTTCTTTTAAGGAAGTATTTTTGATTAAAACTTTTTTATTTTTGTTTTTTTCGCCTTTAATTATTTTTACTTCCTTTCCAAAGAATTTCTTTAATTTTTTTTCAAGTTCAGTGTTTGCTTTTCCTTTCATTGCCTTTTCCCTTACTTTCACTTTCAGGGAACGGCTCCATTCATCAAACCCTTTAACCTCTGACTCCTTGGAGTCAGGAATCACATGAACATTCAAAATAAAGTCTTTCATTCAAAAAACTCAAAAACGAATGAATTAAGCATTAACTCAATTAACTCTAATTCTCTTTGAATAATAATTTAATAAAGCAAAGGTATATTAAAATATTAGGTTGAAGAAAAAATGGCTTACTACAAAAAAGGAGCTAATGCTGAAAGAGAGCTTCTTCATATTTTGTGGGAGAAAGGCTTTGCTGTTGTAAGGATTGCTGGCTCTGGCGGAACGACTTTGCCTGCTCCGGACATTGTTGCCTTGAGCAGGAAGAAAAGGCTTGCATTTGAGTGCAAGGCATGGAATTCAGCTTATTTGAATATTCCTTTAAAGCAGATGGATGAATTGATTGGATGGGGAAAGAAGGCTGGAGCCAATGTATTCATTGCATGGAAAATTCCAAATAAAGGATGGCTTTTCCTTCCGCCAAAAACCTTCTCCAAAAAGGCTTCAAACTACACTATATCCAAAAAGAAGGCCTTCTCCAAGGCAATTAATTTAAATGTAATTGTGGGAGAGCAATCAAAGCTTAAGCTTTAAAGCTTCTTCGCAATATAATTATATTGGAATAAAAACGATTTTTAGAGTGCATTTCAATGGAAATAATTATGGATGAAACCATCACAAAACTCGAATCCCTTAAAAACAAGGAAAGAGGAATGAGGAACAGAATCCTCTTAGACAGTGCCATAAAGAGCCTAAGGGAATACGATAAAGCATTAAGGGACACTATTTTTTAGAGAAAACTTATTTATTAGTTCACTCTATTTATTTCTATTATGAGTCCTCCGAAAGAGCCAAAGAGAAGAGCATTAGATAGAAAGGAACGCAGACTCCCGTCTAAAATATACCTTAAAAGATTAATCTCTAAAAGAGGAAAGAAAGGATTGCTTTACAGGAAAAGAATTGTTCACATGAGAAAAGTGAACAGGTATGCTGTTGCTTTAGGAAAGGCTTTGAATAAGAAAGGGCTTAAGATTGACCTCGGATTGGTTGATTGCGCATCTCTTTCCCATGACTTATTTAAGGGCTCAAAGACACATGAATCAGATGCAACCAGTTTTTTTAAGGAGAAAGGCTATCCTGATTTGGCAACCAGTATTTTGATGGCGTCTCCAAGAGCAGGCCTGCTTTTTAGCAGTCGTTTGGAGGACAGGTTCCTTGCATACGCTGATTCAAGGTTTCATTTAAAAGACTTTATGTCTTTGGATGAAAGAAGAAAAATCATGCTTGTAGAAGGCATTCCAGAAAAAGAAAAGAAAGTAATTAATGCGTTCTTTGAAGAACTAAAAGAATTCGAAAAATTACTGAAAGCAAAAGCCATAAATCCAGATAAACTAATTAAAGCACTAAATTATTGACCCTGCGTAAAGCAGTGCGGCTGCAATTAAGCCAGAAGAAATGATTGCAATCACTTGTTCTATTCCTGCTGCTGAATTAAGGAAAGAGAATATTAAGTAAAAGGATAGAGTGGAAAAAATTATCCCCAATACAAATAACGTGTCTCTCATTCTCCTGTTCTTTACTGCAAATCCCTTTAATTTTGCTTCAGTGATGTCCAGTTCAAACATGTCAACCTTATCAGCGGTTTCCTCAATCTTTTTCCTGCTCTTTTCCACCAGCTGGCCCATTCCTGAAATAGTTCTCTCCATTCTGCTTTGGAACTCATTCTGCTTGCTCAGAGAAAGATCTTTGAAAGTATCTAAATCCTTAATTGAATCCTTTACATGGGCTTCTACATCAGCGCCTATCTTTCCAGTGATTTCTTGCTGTACTTTCCCAGCACTTTCCTCTGCTTTCAATGAAATGAATTTATCTATCTCCATCTTTTTTGCTGCTAATTCTGATTCAATCATCTTGCTTAATTCTCTCTTCAATAAATTGAATGTATCTGCTTCTCCCAGTAAAAGCAGTTTTTTTGCCTGTTCCTCCTTCACTCCAACAGCCTTTAATGCAGAAATGATTTCTTTTTCCGGACGGCCTTCCCTGACCATTTCTTCAACTATCTTTATTATACTCAGTTCCTTTTGAGGAACCTTCTTCAATGTCACTTTTTCAGTCTTTTCAGCCATATCCATTACCTTTTACAGCTTTAATTCCTTTAAAACCCTTTTCTTTAGAACCTTAGTTCTCTCTGTTTTTGACGTTCCGTCATACTTTATTCCGTGGGTTGTTTCAGGACTGTCAAGCAGTCTCATTATCTCTCTCATCTTGCTTTTCTTTCCTTCCTCTTTTTCTGCTTTCCTTATCTTTTCTCCCAAACTAATCTTCAGTTCCTCCAGATTCTTTGCAGTATTTTCTTCAATCTTTCTTTCCTCTTCATGAATTAATTTTATTATTACTTCTTTCAGTAATTCCTCTTCCTTCTTTATGTCTTCCCTTACAATCTTTCTTATCTCGCTCTTAAGCAAGGTGAATGTATCTGCTTCTCCCAGTAAAAGCAGTTTCTTTGCCTGGTTTTCCTTTATCCCCAATGCCTTAAGCGAGGCAATAATCTTTTCCTCTGGCTCGCCTTCCTTGACCATTCTTTCAATTATTTCAATAATGCTTTTCTCTTCCCCGATCTGTATTGCCATTGCCTTTCACTTTCCTTATTAATTAAATCCTTTCCTATTAAAAACCATTTTCTTGCCTAAGCAAATACAACCTCTTTCTCAATTGAAGGATGAAACCCTGCCTCAACAATAAATCTGGCTTTTTTTCCCTCAAACATTACCTCTCTCCTCTCTCCTGGACTTAATTCATCAATTGAAGCAATCAATTTCTTCTCTCCTCCATCCATTACGAAAACAGACACATTCCTTATAATGCTTTTACTGCTGTTTTCAACAAACAACTTTCCCTCTTCCCCATAAACACTCAAACCAGCATTAAAGAACATAATGTAAGCAAGGAATACTGCAAACACCCCGACCAATACAAGAAGATAATTAAAATACTGCTTTCTTTTCTTCATAGTAAAAGAATTGCTTTTAATTATTTAAAGCTTCCCCTTCTGCCACTCCAATACAATCTGTTTGGAGACAGCATTTACATCAGGAATGCCTTTCTTCAACAGCCTTCCCTTTTTCATTGCAATCCATTCCAATACTTCTCCAGCATTCTTTTCCTTTAATTCAATTCCATACCTTCTCTCTAATTTTTTCGGGTTATTCTCCATTAACAATTCAATCACTTTTTCAGCCGCACTCTCTGCATCCTCCAGCTTCGAGGGATTCTTTGCCCCAACCAAAGCCAGAAGCAGTTCATCCCTTTCCTCGAAAGGAATTATTCCAGGGGAATCAACCAACAAAACATTCTTAGTGAGGGAAATAAACTGCTCTCCTTTAGTGTAGCCTGCAGTAATAGATGTTCTTGCAACCACCTTTCCCTTCAATGCATTAATAATGGAAGACTTTCCAGTATTAGGATAACCAATGACTCCAACAACAACCTTCTTTTCTTTCCTTCCAGCAAAAGCCTTGATTGCATTCCTTAATCTGCTTATTCCTTTCTTTTCCTTTCCAGAAACAAACACTACACGAAAAAATTTACTTAATTCCTTCTTTACTTTTAATGCATTTCTTTTACTCACTAAATCGCTTTTATTCACTACAATAATCAATTCCTTTTTCTTCTCCTTCACTCTTTCCTCAATTAATTCATTCCTTGTCTCATTCGGAAACCGTGAATCCACTATCTCCAGCAGCAAGTCACTCTTTCCAATCACTCTCTCCACTCTTTCCCTGAAACCCATTTCTCTCACCAAAAAATATTACTGCAAACGATTTAAATTATCTTATTAATTTTTTGCTCAATAATTCAATTTACAATGAATCTATTAAAGGAATTAGAGAAAAGAATCCTTGTATTGGATGGAGGATGGGGAACCACTCTGAGAGGTCTTGGAGTAGAGATTAATTCCTGCTCTGAAGAACTAAATCTCTCTAACCCGGAAGCAATAACAAAGGCACATTCCCTCTTTGCTGAAGCAGGAGCAGACATCATTGAAACCAATACTTCTTCTGCAACAAGAATTGAATTAAGCGAATATGGTTTGGAGGAAAAGACAAGGGAAATAAATGAAAAGGCAGTTGAATTAGCTAGAAAGGCAATCGGAAAAAAAGGATTTGTTGCTGCAAGCATTTCTTCTATGGGGAAATTAATTGAACCATTAGGGGAATTGGCTTTTGATGAAGTATTTAATGCATTTCATGAACAAATTCGTTCCTGCAGAAAGGCAGACTTAATCCTAATTGAAACAGTTTCTGATTTAAAGGAAGCAAAGATTGCAGTGATTGCAGCAAAAGCTGCTGCAAAACTTCCAGTATTCTGTTCAATGACTTTTGAGGGAGAAAGAACCACCAGCGGAACAGACCTAAAAACATTTGTTTCAGTAATGGAAGCACTGGAAGTAGATGGAATTGGATTGAACTGCAGCATTCCCCCGCAAAAAATGCTTCCCCTGGTAGAAGAATTAACTCAATTAACTTCTCTTCCCTTAATCGTTTACCCTAATGCAGGCCTGCCCAAATTAATTAATGGAGAAACCTGCTTTCCCGCTTCCCCGGAAGAAATGGCTTCCTGTGCAGAAAGATTCTATAAGCTGGGAGCAAACATTATTGGAGGCTGTTGCGGAAATTCTCCTTCCCACATCAAAGCAATAGCAGAAAAAGTAAAGAATCTCCCTCCAATTAAAAGAAAAAAAATTAATTACTTTCCATCTCTTTCCTCCAGAACAAAAACAATTGAATTCTCCCCCGGGAATTCCTATGTTATCGGGGAATCCATTAACCCTAATTCAAAAAAAGAATTAAGAGCAGAACTAAAGGAAAAAAAATTCTCTTTAATTAAAAAACTCGCTTTAGAGCAAACCCGGAAAGGCGCTGACCTATTGGATGTAAATGTAAGTATGCCTTCTCTTTCAGACGAAGAACTCCTTCCCCTTGCAGTAAAGGCAGTGGAAAACGTTTCAATCACTCCAATAGTCATAGACAATACCAATTCAAAAGCATTGGAGGAAGGATTAAAGATGTGTTCAGGAAAACCATTAATCAATTCAGTTAATGCATCAGAGAAATCCCTTCATGAAATCCTTCCACTTGCAAAAAAATACGGTGCAGCAGTAATCGGCTTAACCTTGAATGAAAAAGGAATCCCTCCTACAGTAAAAGAAAGAATTCAATTAGCAAAAGAAATTTTAGCTGAAACTGAAAAAATAGGAATCCAAAAAAAAGACTTATTCATTGATTTTCTTGTAACAACTATTGCAGCAGAAAAAGAAAAAGCAGAAATAACAATTGAAGCAGTAAAGGAAGCAAAAAAATCAGGCTTCAATACAGTTCTCGGAATAAGCAATGCATCTATTGGATTGCCTGACAGGAGAGAAATCAATTTCAAGTTCCTCTGTAAAGCATTAGAAGCAGGACTGGATTTAGCCATAGCAGATGTATTTGATTCAAGAATTGTTTCCCTGATAAAAAACAAGGATAAATTCGATTTAAAGCAGGACTTGGATGCTTTCCTTAAAGAAACAGTTTTCACTGAAAGAAAACCGGTGAGCAAAAAACTTCCATTAAAAGAACAATTAAGGCAGGCAATAATTGCAGGAATAGAGGAAGACATTATTCCAATAGCAAAAAAAGCCCTTGAACAAATCCCTCCATTGGAAATAAATGATTCATTGATTGATGGATTGAATGAAGTTGGAGAAAAATTTAAATCCAAGAAACTCTTTCTCCCTAATGTAATGCTCTCTGCCTCCACAATGAAGCATGCTTTCACTGTACTTAAAGAAGAATTAAAGAAGTCAGGTAAAGGAAAATCTCCTGGAAAAATTCTTTTCGCTACAGTAAAGGATGACGTGCATGACATTGGAAAGAATATTGTTGTTGCATTGCTTGAATCCCACGGATTTGAGGTAATTGATTTAGGAAAAGACGTAGATGAAAGAAGAATAATTGAGTCAGCCAGAAAAGTCCATCCAAAAATCATCTGCCTTTCAGCATTGATGACAAACACAATGATTCACATGCCGGAAGTAATTAAAGCATTAAAAAAAGAAGGAATAAATATCCCGGTATTAGTGGGAGGAGCTGTCCTGAACGAAGAATACGCTAAAAGCATTAATGCAGAATACGGGGAAGACGCAATCAATGCAGTAAAACAGGTAAAAAAATTATTCAAAGCAGTTTAAGGTTTCCAGTGAATTCATCTATTTCTTTTTCCGGCGCAGGGCCAATCGCAATACAGGTAATGCTTCCCTGCTTTATCTGGGTTCTTCCTGCATCCCTGATTAAAATCGTCGGAAGAGCTTTTTTTGCTCTCTGAAATACATCCATTAATTCCCTGAAAGAAGAAACCTTCAGCACTACCTTTTCCATTCCCTTTTCCTTCCATTCCCTAACCCAATCAGAATGAACTGAATTAGTTTTATCCATTGCCTCAACCGATGCATGGGCTGCCTGACTGGCAGTCTTTCCCCGGGCCATCTTGAGGTCTGTTCTCACCACTATTACTTGCTTGAAATTCATTTTCTTCAACCACTTTAACCAGAGTAATGGTTTTAGTTACTCCATTATTGTTCCATAAAGCAGAAAAACTCTTGGATTCATTCCTGTCCAGCCAGAACTCCCTGTTTTGGGGTTGGCAGTAGCCCTTTGGGGTGTATTCCCTGCTGTACTCAATTAAAGTTCTTCCATTCCCTGCTCTCAACAATTTAAATACTTTTTTTCCGTCTCCATCTGCCTCAAATTCCTGTCCTTCCTTTACCTCTAACTCTCTTTCCTCTATCCTTTTCTCAAAGGGAGGTCTCCAGTCCTGCTGTAATTCTTTTACTTTAAAAAAAGCCTTCAATTCACACCACTCTAAAAAAGAAGTTCCTTCAAGTATTTTAATCTAATGGTTTCGAATTTTATAGTGGCTTCAAGGGAAATGAACTCTCTGGAAGCCATTTAAAAGCCTCTAAATCCAATTTTTTCATGCCAGAAAGGATTTACATCGATACAAATATTTACCTCGATTATTTTGAGGAAAGAAAAGACATTTTCAGACCATTAGGCGAATTTGCTTTTCAGGTATTCAAAAGAACCTTGGAGTGCGAATTCGAAATAGTAATAAGTGATTGGGTGATTGAAGAATTATCCAAACAAAAATTTCCTAAAGTAAAATTTGATTTGCTTTTAAGAGAACTTTCAAATAAAGGAAAAATAGTTAAAGTCAGAAAGACTGAACAAGATTTGCTTAATGCAAGGAAGTACGAAAATTTTAGTGACGCAATTCATGGGTTTATTGCGCACAGAACTAACTGCAAGAAAATAGTTACAAGAAACATCGAGGATTTTTTAGACATCAGGCACTTTATCGAGCCCATACTTCCCGAAAATCTTTGAAGAGTCTTTTTTTGCGTATTCTTCAACTGCTTTGTTTCTCTCTTCTTTTGTCATCCTTTTTATTCCTTTAACGCTTCCCTGTAGTTTCTTCAATCTTCTGATAGCCATTTTTGTTTGGAACTCTTCAGCTGTTTTCCTCATTGCTTCCCTTACGAATTCCTGAATTGAATTAAAACCGTTTTCTTTCACAATCTCCCTTGAATCTGAATACAATTTATCTGAAACCCTCAGATGAATCAACTTATTCGCCATGATATAATTTGATACCAAATGATATATAAGTATTTTGCTCAGAAGTATTTTATCTTGTGTATTTTTGAGTAAACGAAGTAATCATAGTCTCTTATTATTGCTGGAAACTTGGTTTTCATGTCTTTAATGATTGAGAGGAATTTTCCATGGCTTTCTGTCACTGCCTCGAATTCAAAGTCCGCCACTCCAATAGTCTGGTCAACGTAAACTATGTTTGGATGCTGGATTGCATACTTCAATAATTTACTGTATTTAGTTAAATCAGCTAAATTAATGTTCACTTTGTAGTGAGTCAGATCCAGCAAACCAGTATTGAATCTTGTCCTGAATCCTTTAATTACCCCCAGTTTCTGCATTTTCTTTACTGAATACTTGACTATCATTGCAGTTAAACCCAGTTTCTTCGCTATTTCTATTGTAGGACTTCTGCTGTTTGAAGCTAATTCCTTCAGTATTCTTTCATCTGTTTTACTGATTGAAACAGTTTTAGCTGAACCAGTAAAACAGGAAGGAATTTCCTGAATCTTTTTTGGAGAAATAAAAGCATAGGGAAACTGATACAAGCCGGCATAAATGCTCACAAGAATTTTCTGAAAATAGTTCCTGTACTTCTGCATAAACCTCTCCCAGAATTCATTAAATTCATAGATATCCTTCACCCACACAACAAAACCCAGATCATATACCCCATCAATTGTTCCAACCCACCACGTGATTTCACTCTCACAGAGAAAATCAATTATTCCCTTCTCCTTCTCCAAATCAATGTACTGGAACTTCAAGTAAATCCTGAATTCCTCATAACCCAAAACAGAGACATCAATTATTGAATAAAAACCCAGAACAACTTTATTTTCAATCAATTTATTTATCCTGTAATTCACTACCCCTGCATCAAGCCTAACCTTTTTAGCAATAGCAGAAACCGGTGAACGGGAATTCACATCCAGTTCATACATTATTTTCCTGTCTTTATCATCAACCAGCATATCAATAAAAAGGATAAAAAATACTATAAATTTATTCTTTTTCTGGAATTTTATTCCATTATTTTTATTAAACAGGTTAACCAAATTATGTATATGCCTAAGAAAGATATTGCCTGGATTTGGGATACCTGCATTAAATTCATTTACACTGAAGAATACATTTCTGGATTAAATGAATTCCTGAAAGAAAACAATGCCAAAAGAATTCTTGACTGTTCCTGCGGAACAGGTTTTCCCGCAATTGAATTGAAGAAGTCAGGTTTC
>JBDRIL010000022.1:0-10978 GCA_043815885.1 archaeon
ATGAAGAAAAACATATTTGTCCTGCTTTCAATTGTATTCCTTGCATTAAATGCCTATGCGCCAATTTCTTCCCAGGAAGCCAGAAACTTTATTGTAGCTGAATCAAATTTCTTAGAGGCAGGAGACAGCATTGAAATCTATCCAAATTTTCCGGTTGCCTCGGGAGAGGAAAAGTATTGGGTGGCAGTAATCTCCACCTTTGATGAATCAAGCGGTTTCCTTGCAGTAAAGTATTCAGAAAAAGAGTTATGCTTGGATGATTCAATTAACACTGATTTATTTGCAACTGTTTACATCCTTAAATCAATTGAGGTCTATAAAGCTACTCCTACTTGGTTATTCTCTAATAACAATGCAGGATATTTTGAAAGCCTAGGCAAAACACTTTCATCCAATGAGGCAAATGATTTAAGCATAATAGAGGGAAGTCTGAGTGGAAGCGAAGCAGAACAAAAAATTAATTCAATGCATTCAATGCTTAACTTAATGGAAGACCAGTCAATAAAACTGAAGAATAAATTCATTTACATTCTTGAACTGGAAAATGAATTCATGAATTCCACTAACGTAAACCAGACAGATTCACTAAAGCAGGAATACGACAGGGCAACAGAGTTATTGAATGAATTCGAGTTAATGAGGATTGACTACGAGACAAAGGTAAAGGAATTGCAATCAATAATAAATAAATCTGATTTAGAGCCAGGGGAAAAACAGCAGTTAGGCATTCTTGCAAATCCCCCGGGAGACTTAGCAAAGGTTTCTTCCCTTAAAAGCCAGGGAGACAGTCTGGGGCAGAGAATAAATGAAGCCTATTCAAAAGCTGAATCGAATAAAAAGACATGGGTTGACAATGTAGGGGTGATGGTGAAGAGGGATGAGGCATATAATGTTCTTTATGGAGTGGATGAAGACTTATACAAGAAGACAGGTCAAACATATAATAAGATAAGTGATGCAGTGAGTGAAATTCTTTCAGATGCATTAAGGCCCTTCTGGAAGGAACAGGAGAGAGTGAATGATTTAAGGAGTACATGGAAGAAGGCAGAAAATGACTTTAATCAAAAAAATTATAAGTCAGTGGAAAGCTATGCAAGCAGGCTAAAGAACGACATAACAATAATAGTGGAGGGCGGATTTGCTGAAGAGGAACAGCCATTAAATGAAATGGCTTTTACAATTGCAATTGGATTAATTGTTTTGCTTGTGGTAATTGTAATTATAAAGAACAGGGAAAAGATATTCTCTATTGCAAAAGGAGAGGAAGAGGAGAAGGTAATAAATGAATGGAAGAAGATTTGAATTAATTTTATTCTGTTTAATTCTCTTTCCTTTAATGGTTAAAGCAGATATCCTTGCATCAGTGAATGCAAAAGGAATTCAAGGAATTACTTCTGTTTATCCGGAAGAAACAACAGAATTTGAGGTAAGGTTTTTCAATAACAGCGAAGAAGGAGTGGAGAATTTAAAAGCAGAGGTTTCAGTGGACGAGGGATTAGCAATAGTTGAATTCTTTAAGCTGGAAAAAACAAAATGGATTGACATTGAATACATTCCTCCAAAAAAAGAAGTAGTCAGGAGCTTTAAGGTAAAGCCATTAATGCAGGCAGAAAAACCAAAAATATATGTTACCTACGGAAAAGAGAGATATGAGAACACAGTGGCAACTTTTTTGGGGGTAGTTTCATCTCCATTGGAAGTAAATGCAGAACTCTCAAAGCAGAGGACAAGAGAGGCGGAAAGGAATTCAGTTAAAATGGAAGTAAAGAATATTGACGGAAACGAATTAAAGGACTTAAATATTTTTCTCAATGGAGGAAAAATGATTTTAATTGAACCGCAAACCTTATTCAGGGAAACACTTGCTCCAGAAGAATCCATGAAAGGAGAATTCTTTTTTACTCCTGATGCAACCGTATTTGGAGAAGAAAATGCAGTGCTGTCAATTTCATTTGAGGATGCAAATGGAATGCATGTAATTGAAAAAACATTTACAGTAAAGATAGAAGAAATTAATCTTCTTCCATATGCATTAATAACATTAGTGATAGTAGTAATTCTTTTCCTGTTCTTCTCCAGAAGAAAAAAAGCAGTTCAGGAATAAATTTCAATTACATCGTTATTCTTTAATTCATATTTTTTTGAAACCCTTTGCCCGGGAAACTTGCTTGAACCCCATACCTTTACAAATTTCAGGTTTCTGGCAAAATCCTTATGGAGTTTTCTTGCAACTCCTTCAACTGTAGAACCCTTATCCAAAACCATTGGTTCACTGAAATCAACTTCTTCTCCTGGTTTTTTGGTGAAGATAAGAATTCTATCCAAAAGCAAAAAGATTTTTTCCTTTAATTCATCCAAATTATCTTCTTCCAGGTAAACGAAATCCATTACTTTGTTGTTTAAGTTCCTGAATTTCCTGTTTTTCTTTTTTTCCTTCCATTTAGTCAGAATAATTAATGACTTCTTGTAGACAATCCTTGCGTCCAATACCTCTGCAACCTTTTCAAGGGTAGTTGCTTCATTCAGTATTACGTTTGCCTTAAAATAGCCCAATCCCTTCAAAAAATCAATTAATTCTTCCCTCTTTACTTTCAGGAATTTTTCTCCGGAAATATTTATTCCGGGAAATTCGGAAACCTTTACATCAATCAATGGCTTGCTCTCAGAAACCTTTACATTCACTTTATTCAGTTCATTCAGGAGAATCCTTAATTGTTCTTCTGCAACCCCGTCCTCCAGCACAAAAACAATTGCATCACTGTTTCTAACCACTGAAAGAATCTGAGTTCCATTGGCTTTTCCTTTGGCTGAACCTTCAATTATTGCAGGGGCTTCAACTACCTGCACTCCTGCTTCATTGTAATTCATCATTCCAACCTCTGGTTTAGTGGTAGTAAAAGGATAGTCCCTTACCTCTACATTCACGTTAGTTAATTTATTCAGGAGAAAGCTCTTTCCTGAATTAGGCATTCCAACAAGAATTGCCTGGCCGATTCCCTCCTTCTTCACGTGAAGGGAAGGCGCACTGCCTTTCTTTGCAGGAGACTTTCTCTGTCTTTCCATCTTGCTCTTCAACTGCGCAAGCTTCTTGCTGAGTTCAGCCCTAAGGTTTTCCCCTCCCTTATGCTTCGGAGCCTTGGACTTCATTTCAATTAACGCAGCCAGTTTCTCAGAATCAGTCTTTGCATTCTCAAACTTCTCCTGGGCTTTAATGAAATCAATCGATACATTCGCAGGCATAACTTAATTGAATAAAAATAAGCTTATAAAAAGGATTTTTATTTGCCCGGGCAAAACTTATTTAAACTATTTGGAATACATGTATTATTGATATTACAATGGAACTAAAAATTAACTGGAACCACAAGAGATGCAAGCATGCAATTGAAAGAATGTGGTTAAGAGGAATATCTCATTTGGAAATCAAGCAAGCGCTTTTGAAAGGGCAAAAAATAAAAAGAGGGATGGGTCTAATGGAATCAATTTATTCATATTACAGCGTTATTTATGTTGAAAGATTTTTTATGAGGAATACAATAAGAAAGGTTTATCCAATAACAGTAAAAATTATGGAGTGATTTGAATGAAGGGAAAACTATTGTCTTTAACATGCTCTTGCGGGGGAAAAATGAAAAAGGCTTTTGTGCCGGTGGAATTCTTTGGAATAGATTTTGGTGTGAGAGAGGCAGAGGTATGCACTAAATGCAATGCGGAATACTTGGACGAAAAATTAATGGAAAAAATAGAAAAAGAGATAAAAAAGAAAGGATTGTTTGGCTTGGAATCAAAAGTGAAAGTAACAAAATCAGGGAATTCACTGGTAATAAGAATTCCTCCGGAAATAGCAAAATTCACTGGCCTGAAATATGAGTCTTTACTCAGGATATTTCCTGTAGGCAAAAAAAGAATCGAAATAGAAGCCCTATAAAAAAACAAGCTTATAAAAAGGATTTTTTAGGGGCAATCAGCCCTCCCGAAAATCATTTAATCATCTCCACTGATTCTTTTTATTGAATGGAATTAAAAGACATCTATTTTCGTTTTTCTTCTCCAAGGGAACAGCAAAAAGAATTGTTATTGGATACAGTCAATGCAATGCAGGAAGGAAAACACTTAGTAGCGCATGCCCCTACAGGTTTGGGGAAAACGGATTCAACCCTCTCTGCAGCAATAACTGTTGCATTAAAGGAAAACAAAACTGTTTTCTTTCTCACTCCAAAGATTTCACAGCACGAGATAGCGGTTCAGGTTGTCAGAGACATAGCAAAAAAATATAAACTGAATTTAAAGGCAGTGGATTTGGTTGGAAGGAGGTATGCCTGCACTGACCCAATTCTTGGAAGAAGTGATTTTGACGGATTCTATGAAATATGTGCAAGAAAAAGAAGAAACGAGGAATGCGTTTACTACAGGAATGCAAGAGGATATGAGAAAAAGGAAAGGGAAATAGCAAAACTTCATTTGGATAGAATGATGAAGAAGTATGAAACAGTATGGAGCCATCACGAAGTAAAGGAATACTGTGAGAATGAAAGGCCGATGTGTGCATACGAGGCATTGATTGAAATAGCAAAGAATTCAGACGTAATAATTGCTGACTACTTTCATTTATTCAATCCCTCAATACAGGAAGTAATCCTCCCAAAATTAAAGGTAAAATTAGAGGATTCAATAATAGTAGTGGATGAAGCACACAATTTAGGGGACAGGATAAGAAACCTACTGTCTTCCACTGTTTCAAGCTTTTCTCTTAGAAGAGGAGAAGAAGAATTAAAGAAATTAAACAGAATGGATTTAGCTGAAAAACTGCATGAACTAGAAAAAATAATTAAAGGAATAGCAAGGCATTCACTGAAAGACAAAGGAGAAGAGGCATTGATTTCAAAGGAATCATTAATGAAACCATTGGATTCACTTGTACCTGAAATAGAAGAATTTGTTGAAGAATTGAGAGCGAATGCAACAGATTACATGGAAGCAACCTCCAAAACAAAATCTTCTTTGCTTCCAATAGCTAATTTCCTTGAGAAATGGCCGCAGGAACTGGAAGCGCATATAAGAATGATTAAGATGAATAGAGGAGGAAATTATGCTGTTTCATTGAAGGCACTGGATCCAAGCATTGTCTCAAGAAAGATTTTTTCAAAAGCACATTCAGCAGTATTAATGAGTGGAACACTACTTCCAACAAAAATGTATGCAGACTTGCTGGGTTTGGAAGAAGAAAGAACTTTACTGAAAGAATATTCCTCTCCCTTTCCAAAGGAAAACAGAATGAATTTAATTGTTCCAACATCAACCACAAAATACACTGAAAGAAAAACAGAGGAATTCAAGAAAATAGCAGAAGAGACAGCAAGAATAGTGAACAGTGTTCCGGGAAATTCAGCAGTATTCTTTCCTTCTTTTAAACTATTATCTCAAATCGAGCCATACATGGATGGGTTATGTAGAAGAGAGATGCTTATCCAGAAGGCGGGAATGAATTCAAATGAAATAAATAATCTCTTGACTCACTTCAGGAATTCTGGAAGTGGTTTCGGCTCAGTTCTTCTTGCAGTGGCTCAAGGAAGTCTTGCTGAAGGAATCGATCTCCCTGGAAATCAGCTCTTGTGTGCAGTGATTGTTGGAATTCCTCTGGCAGAAATGAATCTGGAGATTAAATGCCTGATTGATTACTTTGAGGAAAAATTCCACAGGGGATGGCACTATGCATACATCTATCCTGCAGTCAATAAAGCAATCCAGGCAGGAGGAAGGGTAATAAGGGATGAAGGCGATGAAGGAATAGTTGTTTTTTTGGATAAAAGATATATCTGGAAGAATTACAGCAACTGCTTTCCAAAGGATTTCTCCAAAATAATCACAAGCGAACCAGAAAAATACGTTAAATTATTCTGGGAGAAAAAAGATTAAATTCCCTTCAGGTATCTGAAAACATTTATTGCGGCTTTTGCTCCGTCACCTGCAGCAATAATTATCTGCTGTTCATTTCCAGCAATATCTCCAGAAGCAAAAACCCCTTTCAACGAGGTTTCATTTCTTTCATTCACTTCAATAAAACCATTCTTATCCAATTTTATCCCTAAATTTTTTGCCAGCCCGTTATTCGGGATAACTCCAATTCTAATAAATACTCCGTCACATTTAATTTCTTCAATTTTTCCTGTTTCAGTATTTTTTGCCTTTATACCTTCCACTTTTTCCTTTCCAAGAATTTCCTGCGTTAATAACTTATACATAACTTTAACATTTTTTGACCCCTCAATCCTCTTTAGATACGTTTTCTCTGCACTCAATTCCCCTGCATTAGTAATTAGTATTACTTCCCTGCATATTTCACTCAGGTAAGTTGAAGCAATTGCCCCGCTGTTCCCTCCTCCGATTACTGCTACTCTTTTTCCTTTAAAAAAGAATCCATCGCATAAAGGACAATAGCTCACTCCCTTTCCTTTCAGTTCCTTTTCCCCTTTTACATTCAATTCCTTTTCCTTTGTTCCTGTTGCGAGAAGAATTGCCTTTGCTTCAATTTTTTTATTTTCAAAATCCAGTTCAAAGTAATTCTTTCCTTCCTTCTTTTCCTTTATTTCCTTTACCTCTCCAAAATTAATCTTTACTCCCAGTTCCTTTGCATGTTCTGCCATTTTTTTTGCCAATTCCTCTCCAGTGATGCTCGTAAAACCAGTATAATTCTCTATTAAGTGAGTTGTTGTTGGAGTTCCTCCCACTACCTTATTCTCAAACACCTCTGCCTTCAGTCCATTCCTTACTGCATATATTGCCGCAGTCAATCCACTTGGACCCGAGCCAATCACAGCCAAATCAATTGAATCCATTTTCTTGCCTTTAAAATAAATTACTCGCCCTTTATTTAAATACTTTATCTAAATTCTTCCCTCAACCCAAAACCTTTAAATAGCTGAAAAACATTTATATTATCTTATATATAGAGTTTAGTTATAATAGGTGGAGAAATGAAAAAGATTCTTTTATTCCTGATATTCGTTTTGCTGCTTTCCTTTGTTAATGCAAAAGAAAAGAGAATTGATATAGATGATTTCCAAAGGAAAGGTGATTTATTAGTTTATACAGACGGAGTATCATTAGGTAATGATGATTCATTGGTTTTATATTACAAAGACTCCCCGAAATACTCTTTAACTGCAGAGATAGTATCAGGATTTTGGGGGGCGGATGTTACTCTTTATTCAACAACTCATCCAGAAGCTAAACAGGAATCATGCAAGAAAACAGGAATGCTAGATATAGGGGTGGGGTACATGTTTAATATATATAGAAGTGAAGAATCATGCGGTTTTGATAAAGTCGATACTGATGCCTACAATATTTCTTATTCTTTTGGGTATTCTGCCTCATTTCTTGCAGCAGGAGATGCATTCATAAATAAAATTGAGATTAAATCATCAGCTATAGAGGGGTTAGATGTTTCCTCAATTGGTAATGCAAAAGAAAAGAGAATTGATATAGAGAATTTCCAAAGGAAAGGCGATTTATTAATTTATACAAAAGGAGTATCTTTGGATTATGATGACTTATTGGTTTTATATTACAAGGACTCCCCGAAATACTCTTTAGCGCCACTTACTGCAGCAGGATTTTTTGGGGGGGAGGTTACTCTATTCTCAACAACTCATCCAGAAAGCAAACAAGAATCATGCAAGAAAACAGGAATGGCAGACATAGGAGTGGGGTTTCTTAATTTCCATAGAAGTGAAGAATCATGCGGTTTTGATAAAGTCGATACTGATGCCTACAATATTTCTTATTCTTTTGGGTATTCTTTTACAACTGGAAATGTACTCATAAACAAAATTGAGATTAAATCATCAGCTATAGGGGATTTAGATGAGAAGCCGGTGACTATTCCTGACAACTCGGTTCCAGAGGTAAAAAATGTCAGGATTGATAAATCTAAACCATCAGTAGAAGATAATTTAGAATGTTTATATGATTATTCTGATGCAGATGACGACTATGAAGCAAAAGAGAAAACAAGTATTAGATGGTACAAGAAAGGTTTACTGCAATCAGGGTTAAAGGAAAAAATACTTGAATCAAAGTATACCGCTATAGGAGACCACTGGTACTGTACAGTTACTCCTGTTGCAAATAAGGGAAGCACTCCAGGAAAAACCGTGAAAAGCAGTGAAGTATTGATTGAGGAAGTTAAACCCGAACCACTTCAATTGAGTGAACTTAATGAAAGAATACTTTATTATTACAACAAAATATTTGAGGCAAAATAATGAATAAATCAATGATGATTGCAGGAATTGTCGTTATTGCAGTAATTGCAGTAGCAATCTATTTATTTCTCCCAAAAGAGGGAGTTGAAAAAGAGCTTTCCTTTGGGGAAGGATTGAATGAAATCAATTCTATCTGGAGCAAGAACAATATTTCTCCAGGCAGCCTGAAATATGAAGCTGATTTAGATAAAATAGATGCTTCTTCATTAAATTCACTTAAGGATGATTTAATTTCCTTTAAGTCATCACTTTCTTCTTTTTCTCAAACCAATGAAGTTCAAGCCCTGGATAACTTAATTGAAGTTGAATTAGATTTAATTGATGCATCTGTTTCAAGAAAGAAGGTTTCCTCTGGAATGGCTTTCCTTGATTCAATTGAATATGATGCAGATAAAATGTGTGAGAATTTACCTAAAGTAGAGGGCATTGTTGAAGATATTGAGGAAGGATTCACTCAAACAAATTCCTATAACGATAAATTGCTTTTATTCTCCCAAGAAAACCCCCCAGAATCAACACAGGCAGGATTACAGGAATTAAACACAAATGTAACAGAACAAAAAATAAAGGATTTGAAGGATTCATTAAGTAATCTTAAGGTGAGTTGCTGAAAGGTGAATGAATGAATAAAAAAATTATTTTCACTTCTTTTACTATCTTATTTCTAATCACAATTATTAGTTCAGCTTACGCTGAAACGTTTAACTTTAATGTGGGGGGAGAAAAAACAGTCTACCAAAAAGAAGGAATTACAATAAAAGTAGAATACGATGGATCTGGGCTTGGATTTCCTACAGGAAAAAGATTTGCAGGCATTAGGGCAAAAATCATGGTTCAGGGAGAGGAAACAGAACTGGATTGTTCTAAATTGCCCTTTGTTTTTAGGGCCGAGCTTAGTCAGGGGGAAACTGCAACCTGTAATATTGAAGCAGCTTACTTAGGTGTTTTTGGGAGAGAGGATAAGGTTCTGGATTTAAAGTTGACTGCTTTGGATGAAGAATCTTCTCAGCACCCGATTTCTCTTGAAGTCAATGTGATTCCTCATGAAGAACTCATTAAGTTATTTGCTGCCAAAGCCTTTGAAGCCGAAGTCAAGACAATTGACCATAAATCCAAGGAATTTAAGGAAATGAAGCAAGGAGACGTCAGGTTATTGGAGGAAGGATACTACGTTAAGTTGAATACACTGGAATTCAGTTACAATTATTTCTCTAAAGCGGTTTTTTCTTTTTCAAGGGATTCAAGAGGAAGCGGGGAGATCTGTAAATTCTCGTTGTCGGATTGTGATGCGTTTACAGGATGCAAGTTTGTAAATGGCTGCTCCAAGTTCCTGGAATTAGAAATAAAAGATTATTTTGTTCCAAGCGAAGGCTTTTTTCCAGCAACTGACAGGATAAGTTTCTGGCTTTACTACAAGTTTATTGGTGAACCCCCAATAGTACCAATTATTCCATTGAATGAAATGCAGAAGGAAATAGATAACAAGGCATTAAATTATTATAATTGTTTTTTAAACAAAGAGAACTGTGTTGGGATTGATAAGAAAATTGTCGATGCGTATGGAGGAGAATGTGATGCCGAGATGGAAAAAGCAAGAGGGATTGAAAAAACAATTAATGAAAATGACAATGGAATGGAAGCTGATTTAATCAGGGCAATTATTACAATTGAAAGTAATTGGAATCCTAATGCACAAAATCCTCCTTCTTACGGAATAATGCAGGTTACAAGGCAAAACCTTCAATGCGGCCCATGGAGTAATATGATTGGAAATGATTGCAACAAACAAAGTGGCACTATATGGGATAATTACTGGTCTTATTGGACTGACGCATCGAAAAACATTAACAGGGGAACGAAGATTTACAATGAATACGCTGAAGCAGAAATACAAAGACTGGTTTTTAATAAAGGATGCAATGATATTGAGCTCCAAAACGCAAAACAAAACTGGAGCACTGCCTTAAATCTAGGGGCTTACAATGCTGGGCCAGGATACATTAAATGTGATTCCATTCCAGAAACAGCCGGCTTGGCAGAGCCAAAAAAATATGCGGAAATGGTTCTGGCTTGGCACAGAGTGTTTGCTGAAAACTATGGAAAGAAAGGACAGGAAGGTTATTGCCAGGCAAGAGAAGAGCCTTTGCCTGATACTGGTTTTTGTCTTCATGCTGTTAAAGAGAAAGAAGGAAATAAGATTTGTGTTGGTGAAAAAGGAAAAGAAGTTAACCCAAAAGAAGAGTGTATCACTATTAAAGGCGAAGAAAAGTATCCTTGCATTGAAAAAGAAGACTTATCTAATATGCATGTTTGTGTTGAGCAGGATGGAAGGCCTTTGACTTGTTCTCCTGATGGTAAGCCTTATTTGGTTGAGGGTTTGGTTAAGGGTAAGACTATTAAGGTTAAGTTCATTAACCTTTCTTCTAAGGAGAAGCCTATTTTTATTGGTTTTAATGGGAATAAACCGTTTAAGGATGTGTCTAGGAATTTGGCTGAGTTTACTGATTCGATTTTGGATGCTGATTCCTGTGAGTTTTCTTTGTTGTCAGAGCAAAAGTATAATGGTTTTGAGAGTGGTTCTTTCGAGTTTACGATAACTGATTGGACTGGAGAAGAGTTTGAAATTTATGGTTGTCAGGATAAGGATGGCGATGGAAGTTGTCTGTATCCTACTAGTAAGACTGATGGATTGTATGTTGAGCCTTCTTATG
>JBDRIL010000023.1:0-11103 GCA_043815885.1 archaeon
TATTTCTTTCAGGAAGCCAAACTCCCTGTCCCACAAGACAGAGATTCCTGCAAACATTGAGCTAAAGAGCATGCTCATTCCAATTATTCCCGGAACAAGAAAAGTAATGTAATCAACTTCCTTTGACAGGCCAGGGATAGGCATGTTATTGAGGCCAAAACCAAGAAAAACGAGAAAGAATAAAGGCATTGCAGTCCTGATTTACTTCCAGTGAAACAATGTCTCCTCCAAGCAAATCCTTTAATTGCTTTGGCTTATCCAATGCAACTATCTTTCCTTTATCAATGATGGCAATCCTGTCACACAAATAATCTGCCTCATCCATGTAATGCGTTGTAAGAATTATGGTTACATTTCCTTCCTTATTCAGTTTCTTAATGTAGTCCCATACATGCCTTCTTGTTTGGGTGTCCAAACCTAAAGTTGGTTCATCCAGAAACAATACTTTTGGTCTGTGGATAAGGCCTCTCGCAATCTCAAGCCTTCTCTTCATTCCACCGGAATACTTTTCAACCAGTAATCCTGCTTTATCAGTTAATTCAACTAATTCAAGGACTTCATTGATTCGTTTTTTGAATTCGTCCTTTTTC
This sequence comes from archaeon, assembly GCA_043815885.1. GTDB lineage: Archaea > Iainarchaeota > Iainarchaeia > Iainarchaeales > 1-14-0-10-31-34 > JBDRIL01. The sequence goes on from JBDRIL010000023.1 coordinate 591, forward strand.
ATTCCATACATCATTGCATGGAATTCAAGGTTTTCTTTTCCGCTTAACTTGCCATCAAGAGCTGGTTCCTGGAAGACAATTCCAATGCTTCTCCTTACGTCATTCCTGTTCTTCAATACATTAAATCCAGCTACTACTGCTTTTCCTGAAGTAGGGGCAAGGATAGTGGAAAGCATATTGATTGTAGTGGTTTTTCCTGCTCCATTCGGCCCCAATAAACCAAATAGCTCTCCTTCTTCAACAAAAAAAGAAATGTTATCTACCGCAGTAAAGCCATTGAATTTTTTGGTTAGTCCTTCAATCTCTATTGCATTCATTTAAATCAGGAAAAAATTATTTTATTTAGGTTCCTTCTTCCCAAGAGGCAAGGTATTTCTTTTGTTTTTCTGTTAGTTCATCGATTTTTATTTCCATTGTCTTTAGTTTTAATGCAGAGATTTTCTCGTCTATTTCTTCAGGGACAGAGTAAACCTTTTTCTCCAGCTTTCCCTTGTTTTTTGCAACGTATTCAGCACAAAGGGATTGGTTAGCGAAACTCATATCCATCACTGTCGGGGGATGGCCTTCTGCTGCAACCAAGTTAATCAGCCTTCCCTCTCCCAAGAGGAAAATTCTTTTTCCATCTTTTAGAATGTATTCTTCCACGAATTCCTTTATTCTCTTTTTTGATTTGCTTAAGGCTTCAAGTTCAGGGATATTTATTTCTACATTGAAGTGCCCTGAATTAGCTATAACGCATTTGTCTTTCATTGCCTCAAAGTCTTTTTTGGTTAAAACATCAATGTCTCCGGTCATTGTAACAATTAAATCTGCATTCTTTGCTGCTTCATCCATTTTCATTACCCTGAACCCGTCCATTAGTGCTTCCAGTGCCTTCAATGGGTTTACTTCTGTTACAATTACGTTTGCCCCCATTCCCTTTGCTTTTAAAGCAAAACCTCTTCCGCACCATCCATAGCCTGCAACTACTACTACTTTTCCTGCAAATAAAATATTTGTTGCTCGGAGAATTCCGTCTATAGTGCTTTGGCCTGTTCCATACCTGTTGTCGAACATGAATTTAGTGTGGGCGTTATTAACTGCAATTATGGGGTACTTTAATACCTTGTCTTTTTCCATTGCTTTAAAGCGGATTACTCCTGTGGTGGTTTCTTCTGTTCCGCCCCAAATTTCTTCAAAGCAGTCCTTTCTTTTGGAGTGAATTGTTGAAACCAAATCTCCTCCGTCATCCATTGTAATGTTTGGCTTTTTGTCCAATACAGAGTTAATGTGGGAGTAATATTTTTCGTTGTCTTCTCCGTTTACTGCAAACACCTCTATCCCGTAATCTTTTACCAGAGAAGCTGCAACGTCGTCCTGAGTGCTTAATGGATTTGAGGCACATAAATAGGCTTCTGCCCCTCCTGCCTTTAGTGTCCGCATTAAGTTAGCGGTTTCTGCTGTTACGTGCAGGCAGGCAGCAATCCTTACTCCTTTCAAGGGCTTTTCTTTTTCAAATCTCTGCCTAATGCTTTCCACTACTGGCATCTGGCCATCGCTCCATTCAATTCTCTGTTTTCCTTTTTCGCTTAACTTTAAATCCTTTACGTCAGACATTCATTTTTCCTCCCACAAAAGAATACATATTATAAAAAGAAAAAGAATAAAATTGTTTTCTGGTTATGTATGGATTCCTTCCCATGGGATTTCTTCTTTTGGCCTTACAATGATTCCTGAATCACTTATTTCATAGGGGTGAGCACTCTTTGAATGCATTGTTCCGCGCATTTTTCTTACGAAAATGGATCTGTGCGGGGGATGAAAGAATAAAGCGATTACTCCGTCTGCAACGAATTCCTCTACTCCAAAAGCGCTTAGCTTCGTTTTTTCTCCTGTTGTTTCAGTGGTGAGAACTGTAGTGCAGTCTAATTTCTTTAATCCGTCAGTAAATGCAAATAATGTTCTCCTCATTGCCGCAGCGCCCCTTATCCACATTGCCAGTGCAGTAGTGGAATCAATAACCAGTCTGGTTGCCCCCATTTTTTCAATGTATTCCTGGATAATGTTTAATTCTTCCATTACTTCGTCTTCCACGTCTGCTACTTCTTTTTCAGCTAAATTTAATTTATATATCTTGAATAATTCCTTGTCCTGCAACTTCTTTATGTCCCAGTTAAAGTTCTCCATGTCCCATGTAATGTTCTTTAGATTTGTTTCAAGCGTTACATACAGTCCTGGTTCATTGAATTTAGTTGCGCCTTGGTATAGGAACTGGGTTGCGAGAATGGTTTTTCCTGTTCCTGTCCCTCCTGCAATCAGTATGGAGGAACCTCTTGGAAGACCTCCCTGGATTAATTGGTCCAATCCTTCAATTCCTGTAGGGATTCTCTTCATTAAAAACCACCAATACTAATATGTTGTAATAATTAATAAATGTTTCTTTTTTACATTGAATAGTGACTGACAAAAACTACTCCTTAAACCATGAAGACTTGGTGAAACTGATTGAAGAACCGGAATGGAAGACCATTCTGCTTGAATTAGTTAATTCAGAGAAAATGGATCCATGGAACATTGATTTAGTGAATCTGGCAGACAAGTATCTGGCAAAAATTAATTCCCTTGAAGAAAGCAATTTAAGGCTTCCAGCCAATGCAATCCTTGCATCAGCAATCCTCCTGCGGGCAAAATCAAAACTATTAAAGCTTTCTTCAATTGAGGACGAAGAAGAAAAGAAAAAAGAAGCAGAGAAATTCATTGAGGAATTTGTTCCGGAATTAAACAACCCTAGAAGCATTCGTGAAGGAAGGATTTCACTGGATGAACTGGTTAACGCAATAGAAAGCATTGTAGATAAGACCAAAAAAAAGCATGAAAGAATGAGGCTGAAGAAAGAACTGGAATTCATGATTCCCTATGCAGAGGGAAACATTGAGGAACGAATTGGAGAAGTATACAATAAAGTTTTAGAAATAAGTGACAGCCAGGGAATGGTCCTGTTCTCCAATTTAGTGGAAGAAAGAACTCCAAAAGGAATGGTCAATGTATTCATTCCATTGCTATTTCTCGCCAACCGAGGAAAACTGAATTTATTCCAGGAAGAATTCTTCGGAGAGATCTTTATTTATATGGCAAAAAACAAGGATCCCTAAATACTTGTAGGAATAAAAACACAAGTTTAATTGAAGGAGGCTATTCACATCCATAACACATGCATTTACATTTCTCATCTATACAAAACGGTTTATAACCTTCCTTTACAGGCGTATCATATTTTGAACAGTCGATATTTAGACAATCTTCATCTGAACTGCATTTCTTTTCCACCACCTCTATGGTGATGGTGTTGGAGGTCAACTTAGTTAAAGATTCTACCTCGTTATTTTGAGTCTTTTTAAATACTGTAAGATATAATTTTATTGTATGTTTTCCTATTGAGGAATAGATCTCATTCCAATACTGAGACCTACCCATATAATCACTACCTAACTCATAGATTTCTTTTAAACTTTCGCCAGGTGCTAAAAAGAAATTCGTAACTTTAAGTCCATCTAACACACACCCAAAACACCCTATTGAATCTGGACCGACGGCTTTATCAATTTCAAAAGACAAACTTCCGCCAGGGATAAAACGCTCTAACATCAAAATCTTATCTTTACCTATATTCTTTACCTCATATTCTATCGTTATTTTCTCATCTGCCTCATACACTTGCTTATCTGATTTGATGGTGAGTTGGAGAAGTTCTGCTGTTTCAGGTATTACTTCTATGTAAATATCCTTTGAATACAAGAGAATTTCAGGGGTATCTTGATAAGGAGTAATTTTACTGTAGCCTGTCGTATCATAAACTCCTCTAATTCGATAATAACGTTTATCCAGCTCCTGCTCAAAAATGTTTGATAAATCAAAATGTCGGTATTCTATTTTACCCCAATCTTCACTCTTGCTGTTGAGATAAGCAAAAAAAGAATGTTTTTCTCCAGATTTCAAGACAATCTTATCTGGACCAACTGGAGCAACCACTGATAAACCAATTAATCAAGTATCTGTCCTTATTACAGCCCCATTCTCTTCTAAAATCTGAAAGTAAAAAACCTTGTTGAAATCATTTTTTCCTGGAGTAAGAAGATTTAAATCTTTTTCACCAGTATTTTCTAGAGTAACTTTTATTTTGAAAGGCTCATCTCTTCTAAAAATATATACTCCCCATTCCTCCATTGCAGCTCCAACAGGTTCAACAGATACTTTAAGGTTCTCAGCAATAGAAATCTCTTCTGGAATTTTTGCATTTCCAGTCGTAAATATTGATGAAGAAGCAATGAATGGAAAAGTTTCCTCTAAAGAATTAAAATCTTTTGGTTCCTTTTTGGCGTATCTGTTCTGGAATCTATAAACTCCTGGTTCTCTAATGCCAAAGGTGTAAGCTAAGCGAGCGATTAAATCAATAGAATAAATGACTTTCTTCTGAGAGTCTATCCTGTTAGCATTTGGTGGAAAGTAACAATCTAACATGATATCAGGATACCATGTTTCCCATTCAGTACCATTCCATTTAAGAAGATTAAGAGGAAAATTACTGCAAGAAGGAATAAACCAAATGTCTGTATCCAAATTATTCTTTATTGTTACCGTAACGTTAATGTCTTCTCCAATATCATAGTTTGTTTTATCAGTAGAAATGGTTAATGCTTCCTCTTTGGTTTTTGTCTTGATACAGTTATTGTTAATACATTTGCAGGTGTATTGGTCCCAGTCGGCTCCGGCGCAAGCTTCACATGCAGCGAGGAATGGCGGCCTATTTGAGGGATCAGGATATGCATCCTCAAGCAATTTATTCATTCTGCGTTTAGCTTCATTCTTGTTAATGCACACCCATTCCTTGTCGGCATAATAGCAGGAAGGGCATGGACTGTCCACGCTAAGACCAGTATAAAAGAACTCACAATCAGAATCACTTAAACACTCTTGAGGTGTTTTTTCTGGTTCAACTTTTTCTTCAATGCATCCACTAAATAAAATTATTCCAATCAAGCAAATTAATGCAATTAATATCTTTTGATTCATTATAATAATAAAAAGTCCTTTTTTGTTAATATTCCTTTCGTTTTTGAATCAATTAAAACTAATTCAGTCCAGTATCAAAACAATATCGAAAACGATTTGTATTCCAAAAAGCTACAAAACACCCCGTTCTTCGGCGAAATATTTGTTTACATTAAAGAAAAAAATGATTCTTAAAAAAACAGAACTTTTTATTACCCCTACAAAAAACACGCATCTAAATATTTGTAGGTCTAAATGAGAAGACAAAAAAAATTTCAGATGCAGAAACATTTAAATAAACTTACGCGTATATACTGGTATATTATGGGAAGTTACAGTAAATGCAAATTTCGTCCTTCAAAGCATGCAAAAGACAAAATGATTGAAACAGGCTTATCTAAGTTAGAGATCCTGGATGCAATCTTGAGGGGGGCAAAGAGAACCTTTGAAAACAAAATATTATCGGCATTCAAGGGATTTGAAGTCATTTACAGGCAGTTTCCCTGTAATTATTTTATTATTACTGTGTATTGGAAGAAATAGGTGATGAAGAAATGAATTGCCCTATATGTAATGAAAAAATGAAAAAAACAAAGGAGCCGTATTTCTTTGGAGACATCAAACTAGGAGAATTTGAGGCAGAAAAATGCACTAAGTGCAAGGAAGTTTTTTTCACAGAGCACGCATCTGACAAGATTGATGCAAAGGCAAAGGAACTTGGTTTATGGGGAATCGGCAAAGAAGGAACGCTTGGTTATAGTGGAAACAGCATAATAGTAAGGGTTCCAAAAAAGATAGCTCAATTCCTGAAATTCAAGGAAGGAAAAAAAGTATTCATTCATCCAGAAGGAAAGAAAAAACTAGTTGTAGAAGCATGAAAACTTTATTAGATTAAAGAAAAAAATTAAGAGGGGAAATTATGAGAAGATCAATCCGAATAACAAAAAAAATTTATGGAAAACAAAATAGATTAAACAGGGGCTCTCAAGGAATTTTTATTACAATGAACACCTGTATTTTATATTGTAAATAAAAACCTATCGTTATATTTAAAAATACACTTGTATAATGTATTGGTATGCTGGAAAAGTATGCTTTGATTAAGGCAATTCAAGTTCTGACATCCAGTCCTAGAACAAGTTTTTCTGTTAGGGGCTTGGCTAAAAAGGCAGCCCTTAGCCCGGGCGCAGCAAGAATTTCATTGGATTACATGCATAAGAAAGGCATTGTTTCACTGAAGGTAATTGGAAAAACATACCAGTACAAAGCTGACTTGGAAAACCCGTTATGCAGGCAATGGAAAACCCTGTTTAATTTGGATAAAATTATTGACTCAAAACTTATCGAGCAAACCGTGAAAAAGATTCCGCAAATAATTTCTATCCTGCTGTATGGCAGTTTTGCAAAGGGAACAAATGACGAAAAAAGCGACATTGACTTGCTGGTAATTTCCAGCCAAAAGAACAAAGCCGATTTTGATTTTGCAAAAAAGCTTGGCAAGGAAGTTAATATTTCGATTTTTTCCCTGCCAGAGTGGAAAAAAAAGGCAATTACTGACAAAGTCTTTTATGAAAATGTCATTTATGACTCTATTGCCTTATTTGGAGAAAAACCAGTGGTTACATGAACATTGAAGAATGCATAGAACAGGGCCTGCTGGTTGAATCAAAGCCAGACCTTGAGAAGGCAGAATCCTCAGTTGAGATGGCCCAGCATAAACTGGAAATTGCTGAAACCGAATTTAAATACAAGCTGTTTGAAAGCGCTATCATTAGCGCTTATGCTTCTATGTTTCATTCTGCACGCGCCCTATTGTTCAGGGATGGCTTTAAGGAAAGAAGCCACTTTGCAGTCTATGTTTATGTCAGCGAAAAATATTCCAGTAAAATCGAAAGAAAATACCTAAGCGAACTCAATTTCCTTAGGCTGCAAAGGCATGAATTAATGTATGGCCTGGGAAAACACATCAAACTTCAGAAGTCAGAAGCTGACACAACAATAAAAATAGCCAACGGCTTTCTCCAAGCAATCAAAAAAATACTGCAAGAAAAGAAAAGGGCCAAAGAAAACGGCTCCTAAAGAAGAATTCTTCGGCGAAATATTTGTTTACGTTAAAGAAAAAAATGATTCAGGGAATAAAACAGGTTCTTAATGTCGAAAGGATTAAATGGGTTGATTTATTAAACTCTTTTTTTCATAGACTGTACGAAATGAAGGCAATTGAATTAGGGAAGGATTTGTGGAATAATTCTTTAATTCTTTCTGGGGGAAAGGGCTTTTTCTTTAGGCACTGTGATTCAGGGTTTAAAAGCAAGTGGAGTGGATTATGGAAGGATAACAAAAAGTACTTGGAGTATTATTCATTCAGGGTGAATGGAGAATGGTGCGGAGAAAAAGCTGTAAGGAAAGCCTTTTTTGACGGAGTGAAGGCTGTCTATGAATATATTGTGAATGGGGTTAAGGTAAGGGAGACATTGCTTGTTCCTGAAGGGACTTCTTCTTTAATTATTTTAATTGAGTCAGCCAGGGAAATAGAGTTGGAATTGGAGTTGGGGGTAAACATCAGGAGAAGGGAGGAAAACTTTACTGGAAGAATTTATGGAGCTGAATTCAGTGAAAAAAGGTTAAGGGCATGGAATGAGTTAGGGGAAATTGCAATTGAAGGAAATTTTTGTTTTGAAGCAAACTATCATTACAAGGAGCATTTTCCTTCAGGGGAAAGGCAGGACTGCTTTATTCCAGGAAAAATAAGCGCTAAAGGAAAAAAAATAATGTTTTTATTGAAGCCGAATGAAGGCAGTTTAATTGAGGGCTTCAAAAAAGAATTAAAGGAAAAGGAAGGAATTTATTCTTCGCTTACACGGGGAATGATTGACTGCAATGAAAAAAGCATTGTTGAAGGATTTAACTGGAGTGTAATCGGATTAAAGCTATTGGAAAACAATGAAAGCTATTATGCTGGTTATCCTTGGTTTCTGCAGTACTGGGGAAGAGACCTTTTATGGAGCCTTCCCGGAATAATTGATTTGGGTTATTTTGGGAAAGCAAAAAAAATTTTATTGAATTTGTTTGAGAACAGCAGAGAGGGAAGAATTCCGAATTACATTGAGGAAGGGAAGTGCTGTTTTAATTCAATTGATTCCTCTTTATTGTATGTAATTGCCTTGGAACATTTCGCAATGAATTCAGGGGAAAAAGATTGGCTGAAAGAAAAGCCAGAGCTATTGGAAGGAGTAATTGATTTCATCCTGAAACAAGATTTGGATAAGGATGGATTGATTGAACACGACTTAAAGGAAAACGAGACATGGATGGATACATTGAATAGGAGAGAGAAGGCAGTTGAAGTGCAGGCACTCTATATTGAGGCACTGGATTCTGCAAGGAATTTATTTGAATTATTGGGGCGAGGGGAAAAGGCAACTGAATTAAGGAAGATGGAAGCAGTATCCAGAAAAGAATTCAGGGAGAAATTTTCATTGAATGGATTTTTTGCGGACAGAATAATTGAGGGAAGAAAGGATGGAGTGAAGGCCTGCAATGCATTGGTTCCTTTAATGCTTGGAATAGGGGAAGAGAAAGCAGTGAATGAATTCGAGAAAGAAGTTTTTTCAACTGAAAAAGGCATTAGGGGCAGGGCAAGGGGAGAGGAAGGATACAGTGGAGAAGGATATCATTCTGGAAGGGTATGGAGTCTTGCCACTGCATGGATGAGTGCAAGTGAATTCAGGCTGGGGAGAGCAGAGAAGGGAATGCATTACCTGAATATCTTATTGAATGAATTAAAGCATAACTGCATTTCAGGGATAGGCGAGACATGGAATGGAGAGACAATGCAGGAAAACGGCTGCTGCATGCAGTTATGGGGCAATGCATTCATTCCAAGAATAATAGATGAATTCATGCTTGGAATGAAAGTGAATGCATTCGAGAAAAAGATTTCCCTGAAGCCAGTGCTTCCAAAAGGAATCAAGTTCATTAAGCGAAGAAAGAGGATTGGAGGAAAATGGATTAACCTGAAGATTGAGAGAAAGGGAAAAAAGATAAAAGCAGAAAGCAGTAGTAAGCAGTTCAGGATCCAGATAGAAAACATTTAAGAATTAATTCAACGAAATTAATTAAGGATAGATAGAAGGGTTTTAAGTGAAGGAAGAATTAATTGTTCTGGAGGCAAGCTTTGAGGTTGCAAACAAGGTTGGAGGAATCCACACAGTAATAAGCAGCAAGGCAGGAAAGATGAAAGAAAACTTCAAGGAATATTATGCCATTGGACCTTACTATGAAAACAAAGCGCAAACAGAATTCGAGGAAAAAGAGGTTCCGGAAAAATTCAGGAAATGCTTTGAAGAACTGGAGAAAGAAACAGGAATAAAGTGCAGGTTCGGGGAATGGCTTATTCCCGGAAAGAACTGCCACTGCATTTTGGTGGAATTTAATTCCATCAGGCCCAAAATAAATGAAATAAAGAGAGAATTATGGGAAAAATTCAGGATTGATTCCCTTGGAACAAATGGATGGTTTGATGAACCAGTTCTCTGGGGAAGGGCAGTCGGAATGCTAATAGAGAAGCTGGTGAAAGCAAATGTATTCAATGGAGTTCCTGCAGTAGCGCACTTCCATGAATTTCTTTCAGGAACAGGACTGCTTTACCTGAAAGAAAAAAATATTCCGATTAAAACAGTTTTCACTATTCATGCAACTGTTTTGGGAAGGACTATTGCTGAAAGCAAGAGAGAAAATTTATATGACCTGATTGAAAGAGGAAACAAGGAAAAAAGAAGTGCTGACAACTCCCTTGCATACAACTACTGGGCGCAGGCAAAGCATTTATTGGAGAAGGCTTCAGCAATAAACGCAGACTGTTTTACTACTGTAAGTGCGGGTGTTGCAAACGAGGCAGAATTCATTCTCGGAAAAAAACCTGATCTGATTACGCCAAACGGGCTGGATATGGAACAGTTCCCTATAATGGAAGAAATCTCTATCCTGCACAGGCAGAACAGGGACAGGATAAGGGAATTCGTTGAAGCATACTTTTCTCCGTATTATTACTTTGATGTCAATAATACCTTTGTTTATTTCATTACCGGCAGAAGGGAATTCCATAACAAGGGAATAGACCTGTTTATTGATTCTTTGGGGGAACTTAACAGGAGACTGATTCATGAAAAATCAGAGAAGACTGTAGTAGCGTTTATCTGGATTGCGGAAGAAGTCACTGCAAGAAATTTTAATGTAATGGAAAACCTTGCAGTATACCAGATGCTGGAGGATGCAGTTGAAATGGAAACCCCAAAAATAAAGAGGGCATTATTTGAAACACTCATAAAGGGAAAGCACTTAAAAAAAGCTGATTTATTCGATGAAGAATTCATTGAAAACACAAAGAGGATTGTTTTAAAGTTCAAAAGAATGCCAAATGAATTGCCTCCAATATCTGCATTTGACGTTAATGAAAACGAAATAACCTGGGCAATAAAGAAAA
>JBDRIL010000024.1:0-5205 GCA_043815885.1 archaeon
GTAAAAAAATAATGATTCATTGCATATGTGTCAAACTCTGCGTATATATTAATTTATAAATTCAGTGGAATTGAACTGTCCCGAAAGCCATTTAAAAAGTTAAAATCAGTTTTTCAGCGATTCTTCAATTATTTTCTTTACTTCCTCTTCAGTCAACAATTCTTCAGGCAACTTAAAGTATTTCACCTTCAAAGTAGTCTTAATCCATTCCACTATAGGAGGATACTTTTCACCATTGCCTTTCCACCACTTATAAAAACGCTTAATAATAATCTTGTACTCGCACTTGGATTTCTCAGCGTAATCAGAACGCTGAATCCATGCAGTCAACTTAATTAAGTCATTCTTAGTCACTTTACTCCAGTCCTTATTAAGCCACTTAGTTAACTGATAAGTAGAATAAAAAACTCTAATGATTCTAGGCAGACTGATTCCCTCACTAAACATTCCCTCCCTATAACTCAACAAAAGCCTTTTATTAAAAGAAGAAACAGTTTCGTCTCTCTCAAAACGATTCATTAAATTATCATAAATCCGCTGATAATTATGAAAACAATTATTTTCAGCCTTCATAAAAGTACACCTCTACTTCATTATATAAAAAGTTTTTGGGTGCACTTTAACTCAAAGGCAAATGCGGGGAGGGAGATTCGAACTCCCGAAGCCACTAAGGCACCAGCCCATTACAATTAATTTTTTGAATTAATTTCCTCAAGCTGGCGGAATCGACCGCTATCCGATCCCCGCTTTCAATACCTAATCTATAGATGTGAACCTAATAAAAAAGAAAAGCTTTTATACATCGGTTACTAATCTATTAGTATTAATAAAATCTTTTAAGGAGGAAGCATAAATGAAAGTAAAGACATTCATTGCAGTTTCAGTTTTATCGGTTTTACTGGTAATGCTTAGCGGCTGCGTTAACCCGCCTGTATGCGGAAACGGTTTATGTGAACAAGGAGAGAATTCTTATAACTGTCCTCAGGACTGCGGGATGCCTCCAGTTCAGGGAAACTTGACTGTGATTGTTTCTGATGCAGACAGCGGACAACCAATTGCTTTTGCTGAAGTAGTAGTGGCAGGAGCTTGTGATGTAACCAAACCTTGCGGGACTGCAGTAATGAAGGAAACAGACAAAATGGGTGAAGCATCATTCAACTTGAATACAGGAAGATACACTGTAGGGGTTTCAAAGGAAGAATACATCCCTTATTCAGAGGACATAGCAATAGGCGCAGGAGAACTTAGGAGAATGGAAGTCGAATTAAAGAAAGAGACTCCAAGTGAATGCATTGAGGAAGGAGAAACAGGGGCAGTTTATCCAGGAATTGAATGCTGTCCAGGATTAGATGCTGGAAGTACAAGCACCCCAGAACAAAACTGCGAGATACTGGTTGGAGCATTTGTCTGCATTAATTGCGGCAACGGTGAATGCGGGCCAGGAGAGAATGTCTGCAATTGCCCGGAAGACTGTAATACGATAGCAGGCGATTAAAGGAATTAAGTTTCCTTTCTTTTTCTTTTTTTTATCCTTTTCTTTGTTGATAGAACATGGAAAAAATCAGCAGTATGATTGAGGGAATCAAGAGTAAAGCAATTAATGGAATGAGCAAGAAAATGGATGTGCCTCTCACCATTACTCCTGTAATTAATTCATTGGTTACTGTTAATGGAAGGAGATTGCATATTCCCTGCATGAATGAAGGCATGAAGTCAATAGGGAAAACGATTCCGCTTAAGAAAAGCAATGGAACCATTACAAGCAATGAAGCAAGGATTGCAGTTGACTGGGTTTTAGTGAAGTTAGTGATAAAGATTCCAATGGAAATAAATGAAAAGGAAGCAATAATGAATACAAGGAGTAATTCAAGGAATGACCCTGCTACAGTGACTCTGAAAATAGTTAATGCAATGACCAGGATTATTATTGCTTCAGTTAATGCAAAAGTTAATTGGCCTAAAATCTTTCCTCCAAACCAAATGAATGGAGGAGTCGGGGAAAGTTTTGCTCTGAGAGTAACGCCTTGATTTCTTTCAAGAAGGATTGAGACACTGGCTAAAAGCATGCAGGTTAAAAGCAATACAATTGAAATACTCATTGGAGTAATCACTCCAAGATTGCTTACATTATACATTCTATAGGAATAAATTTTGATTGGATTGGCAATGTATTCAGGGGAATAAAATGAAAGTTCTTTTAATGTACCGACTAAGTTAGTCATTGAAGCCCTTGTAGCCTTAAAATCAGTCAGTATTTGTTGTCTTTGAATTACTGCTTCATCAAGCAAGGTTCTTACCTCAGTTATTGTTGAATCAAGATAGAAAATGGTTTGCCTGAAGTTTTCAACTGAATACTTGGCTTGATCCAGTCTCTGGCCTGCAATGGATAACTTTGAATCCATTTCCTGCAATTTAGCGTTAGTGGAATCAATATCGTAAAGCACTTGGTCTAATTCATTGATTATGTCTTGGACGTCATTTATTTTTTGATTTAGCTGTTTTTCAATTGAAAGAATCTGGGAATAAAGGGGTTCAGGGCTGCTGATCCTGAGATTAGTTAACTGGTCTCTTATTGAAGCCATTTCATTCTTGTAATAAATTAATTCGTTTCTTGAGTTCTCTACCTTGAATCTGTAGTTATTGAGTTTTGCCTGTGCTTCATAGATATCGTTCTTGGTGTTGGTTATTTCCTGTTTTGATTCATAGTAATAGTAGTCAAAGGTATCAAGCTCTGACTGCATTTGTGAGAGATTAATTGAATTAATCTTGTATCTTAGTTCTTCCAGCTTGTAACCGGAAGATTCAAGCTTTGAAATAAATGAATCAATTTTATTCATTTCAGTCTCTAGCTTTGACTGAATGGATTCTAAATCAGTCATTATGTCCTGCAGGATTGCAACTGATTTAGTTAATGCAACATATCTTACAACAGAACTGACATAGAAGGATAGTGCTTCTGAAGCAAAAACCCTGCTGTTATCGTAATACATATCCATTTCTATTCTTGAGGTAGTGGTTACGGGTTCACGTACAATCAGTCCAACTCTTGCTGTTCCTTTCCTTATTCCTTGTTTTACCTCTTCCTCAGAGTAAGCCTTATGCAAAACAACTTCACCAAAACCACTCATTTTATCTATTAATTCTTGGGGGTCGAATTTAGCTGATTTTTCCGGAATAAAGTAAATTACATCCACTCTCTCAAAGCCGGTTCCAGCAAAGATATCGATGTCAGAGTAAGCTATCCCGATAGAGAAAACCACCAGCATTGGGTAAAGCAAAACCAAGACTAATGAAATCTTCTGTGTCTTAATCAAGTTTATTTCATTCAATGCTATCTTCAGTAAGCTCATGCTTCATTCCTGCCTTTTCAACCAGGTGAAGGAATACTTCCTCCATTCCTGGTTCCTTTAAAGTGAATTCCTGGACATTAAAACCCGCTCCTCCGATTATCCTGCTTAGCTTTGCTATATCCACTAAAGCTTCTTCCTCTGAAACAGAAATAATTAACTTGTTTTGAATTGCTTTAATGGAAGAATTCGGAATCAATGCTTTAATCGATGAAATCAATGCTGGGGATGGTTTAGAGGAAAGAGTGAATACAAATACCTTCACTCCTCCATAACTCTTAATCAGTTTTTTTGGTGCATCCACAACCAATACCTTTCCTTCATTGATTACTGCTGTTCTATCGCATAATTCTTCTGCTTCCCTCATGTAATGCGTTGTAAGAACAATGGTTTTCCCTGATTCATTCAATCCAAGGATAATGCCCCATAACTCTCTTCTGATTGAAGGATCCAATCCTACAGTTGGTTCGTCCATAAAAATGATTCTGGGGTTATTAACCAGGGAACAGGCAATATTCAGTAACTTTCTGTAGCCTCCAGAAAGATGGATTGCCTTCTTGTCTTCAAATTTCTTTAAATTCAGCCATTCAATCAATCCTTTAATTGATTCATCGTTACTGTTTATTCCATAGAGTGAAGCAAAAAACAGGATGTTTTGTTTTACAGTGAAGTCCTTAAAGAATGATTCCTCCTGGGGAACCAATGAAATCAAACTCTTTTTTTCCTGTTCATCCAGATTTCCATTGAGATTGAATTTAATGCTTCCTGAATCCTCTTTCACTAAACCAAGAATTATTTTTGTGAGAGTTGACTTGCCTGCACCATTAGGCCCCAGTAAACCAAAGATTTCCCCGTCCCTGATGGAAAAACTCACTTTATCCAGTACCTTTGTTCCGTGAAAGCTCTTTGAAATGTCTTTAACTGAAATGATTTCATTCATTCAAGTAGAATTACTGCAGAGAAATATAAAAGAGTTATCTTTTTTGCTTCAGGAAATCGAGACAAGAGAATAAATGAATAAAGCATACAATAAAATTAAAGCCAGTCCTTGTTTTCTGCCTACCCTGAATCCACGCCATACAAATAACAGGAAGAAGGCTGAAATGATTAAGAGGAAGGGATTAAAGTATGAAAGGATTTGCTCTGGGACATTCAAGGGAGCAATCAATCCAACTGCCCCTACCACCAATAAAATGTTTGTGATATTGCTTCCAATTATGTTTCCAAGCAATACATTGGTCAGGCCTTTCCTTATAGAGGAAAAGGAAACCATTAATTCAGGGAGAGAGGTTCCAATTGCAATCATTGAAAGCCCTATAATGCTTTCAGGAATATGAAAGAATAAAGCAATAGCAATAGAGGAATCCACCAATAATCTTGCGCCCAAATACAGTCCAATCAATCCAATTGCAAAAACCTCTAGTTCCACAACAAATATTCTCTTAAAGTTTTTTCTGAGTGAACCAAATAAATTAAAAACATTGAACAGGTTTCTTATCGGAGCCTGTACATTGAAAAGATATTCAAACCTGAACCTGAACTTGAATAGAATCAAAATGTATGCAACAAAAGAAATAAGCAGAATCAATGATTCTATTCTTCCTATGACTCCATCCAGGCAGAATACAAAGAACACAAAGGTAACAAGAAACATTCCCTGTACTTCCCTCTCAAAAACCCTTTTTCCAACCATTACCCCCACAAGCAATGCTCCTAAACCTAAAACCAATCCAATGTTTGCAATGTTTGAGCCGACAATTGTTCCAACTGCAATTCCTTCATTTCCTGTGGTTGCAGCTAAAAGCGCGGAAGCAAGTTCCGGCAGAGAAGTGCCTATAGCAACAATCGTTAAACCAAT
>JBDRIL010000025.1:0-9418 GCA_043815885.1 archaeon
TCCAAAGAATTAAGAGGCTGTATTGGCTTTCCTTATCCTTTAATGCCCTTATGGAATGCAGTGATTGAAAGTGCATTCAGTGCTGCATTCAATGATCCGAGGTTTCCTCCACTACAGGGAGAGGAATTGAATAAAGTAATAATTGAGTTATCAGTTCTAACTGTGCCGGAGGAAGTTAAGGAAGAAAAGGAATTGATTCCAAAAAAAATCGTGATTGGAAGGGATGGATTAATTATCCAGAAAGGAGTGCATTCTGGATTGCTTCTCCCTCAAGTGGCAACAGAACACAAAATGAATGCAATCGAATTCCTGGAAAACACTTGTATGAAGGCAGGAATGGAGAAAGAGAAATGGAAAGAAAAAGAATGCAGGATACTGAAATTCCAGGCGCAAATATTCAAGGAAGAAAAACCAGAAGGAAAAGTAGTGGAAAAAAAGTAATTATCTGCGGCGTATTGGTTTTCTTTTTGTTGGAGCAGATCCTTTTCTTCTTCCAGAGCGTTCTTTTCCAATAACTTGAATGTTCATTGGGTCGTGCCCCATATCCATGACAACAACATCTAAGAGATGCTCAACACTTGCTCCAATGGGTTTCCTGCTTTCCCCAACGCGTATTTGTCTAACTCGATCCTGCGCATTTCTTAAAGCCTCGACTTTTCTTTCAGTTGACTGCCCAAGAATCGCTCTTTGAATTTTTACAAACAAGCCCCTTTTTTCTCTAACAGGAAGGGCTCCTGGCTTGTCCAGTTTCTGCATTATATCAAAAAGAAGACGACTAGTTCCCCTCAAATTTCTTAATTTTCCTTTCACGGCGGGATCGCGAAGTATTTCTTCTCTTGATTTTAATAACGTGAATAAAATCGCCGGAGTTGGATCAGCACGTGCAAAAGCAGTGTTAATTATTTCGATTGTTCTTTTGGCTCCTGGGGTGCCTCTCATTGCATTGAAATGCTTATAAAGATTTATGAATGCGGCATTAAATTTTGCTTCTGCTGTTTGCTTATCCCTCAAAATAAATCTGGTGTTAAGATAGTAATCTAAAAAAATTAAGCCTATGTCTTTAAGGGGCATTAATCCCTGTTTTATTTCAATCACACTCATTCAAATTAATTTCATTCTTCTCTAAGCATTTAATGTAAGCATTTAATTGTTCTTCTTGGATGGATTGCTTTGCTTCGCAGATTGCGAGTTTGGAGTGGAGTTGTTCGTTGAAAGCGGGTTCAATGAATTCATGCGTAACATAAACGCCAATAATGAAGCCAAAGATGAGAAGGAATAACATGAAGATTTTTGAAACACTCCATAAACCTTTCTTTTTTTTTACCACTGATTCCAGGTCCTTTTCTCCTTTGGCCATAAAAAAAATTCACTTCTTTTTAATCTTTAATTCCTTTTTCTTGTTCCAGAGCAATGCAACCCTGCTTTCAGGGCTCTCGTCAATTAATTTATAGTTTAAGTAATTATTAACTCTTTCTGTGAAATCCATTACTTCTGCATGGGAAGGCATTGAGGAATAAGGAAGCCTCCTTCTGGCAAAGCCAACAGGCATAAAGGCCTTTACTTCAATGAAATGGGGTTTGGCTTTAGAGATTAATTCAGCGAATTTATTCTCCTCTTTCATATTCAGATTCTTTACTAAGGTGAGCCTGATAGTTCTGCGGGTTTTAAGTGAAGGAAATAATTCAAGGGATTGATTGAATTTATTCCAGGAATTCTTGATTATTGGAGAATTAATTTTTTTGTGCGAGGATTCATCAAATGCCTCAAGAGAAATATAAAGCTGTGTAGGCAGAGAAATTTTCTCTAAAACCTTTGGATGCATTCCATTAGTGACAAGAAAAGTAGTGAATCCATTGCTTTTGTATGCCTGGATTAATTCACCTATCTTTGGATAAAGAGTGGGTTCGCCGCTCAAGGAAATTGCGACTTGGTTTGGATTAAGAGCTTCCTGGAATTTCTTTTTGTCAAGATTTTCATGTCCAGGAAAACCAGAGAGAAGGATTCTTTGGGCCTTAATGCTTTCCTCTACAATTTCTTCAGGGGAATCCAATTTGAATTTATTCATTGGTTGCTTGAGAGTTGATTCAATGTTTCTCCAGCAAAAAATGCATCTGTTATCGCACCAGAAAAGGCTTGGAGTCATTTGAATACAGCGATGACTGTTGATTCCATAAAATTTTTGTTTGTAGCAGACGCCTTTTCCTCTAAGGGAATGTCTTGTCCATAAACAGGTTTTGACTGCTGAATGTTCATTTCTTCCAATAATGTAATAGTGTTGTTTCCTGTAGTTGTCAATTAATTTTTTTGGAATCGCCATAGAAAAGAGAATGAGAGAAAAATAATTAAAAGGGAATTAAAAGGAAGAAAAATGCTTATGTATATGTGTGAAAAAATGGTAAAAATTGAATCCGAAATAAAAAAATTAATGTAGAAGAAGAAAAAAAGGCAAACATTTAAAAGGAAGTAGTGCATTCTATACTATATTATTTGTTGAAATGGTGAGAATAAAATGTACAAATACACTGTTGCAAGGCAATTGGCCACAAAAAGGATAATAACAAACAGAGGCGATGAAGTAGGAAAACTGACTGATTTGCTGGTGGATGAGCACACTGGGGAGATAGAACACCTTATAGTGGAAGTGGACAGAGACAGCAAGGTAATAAAGAGGATTGGGAGTAAGGACAGAATAATAAACATTCCCTATTCAGCTGTAACAGCTGTAAGTGATGTCTTTATAGTGGACGAAAGAGAACTTGGAATTGGAAGAGAAGAAAAAAAGGAATAGAGAAATCAGTAAACTTTTCTAGTCAAGCCTTTAAGTTATTTCTACAACTAACTTATTCTTCTTTAACTCTGTTATAATTACTTTTTCTTTGGATTTTTTTAGGAAAGAATTTATCTTATACATAATCTCTTTTTCTTCTATTCCTTTCTCCTTTCCCTTGATCTTGGAATCAAAGATGTCCTGAATCGTTTTTGCATTGGAATAAAGCCATTCTGCCTTGACTTTATTTTCAGTTATGGCTTTTTCAAAGCGATTTAATGCCTGTAACTGGTCGTTTAAACTGTGTTCCAAGCCCTTGGTTTTTTTCCTTTGTTCCTCCAATACTGGAGTGGTTTCGGTTTTTTTCGTCAATAAAAGAAATTTTTGGGTTGTTTCCTTGTCTATTGCTTTATTGATGCTTTTTCCGAGAGAAGTGCTTTCTTTTACTGAGAGTAATTCAATTGGAATGATTAATTCCTTTCCGTCCTTTTTTGCTTTGAATGAATTCATTTGCTTTAAATTAATTGAGTAAAGGGAATTAAATGAGGAAACGATTTTTTTTAACTGCTGTTCAGTTAATTTTTTTGGGGCTAGTTTTTTATCCAGCTTCAGATTAAAGCAGACTTCTTCTGCAATTATTGGGGCAGCATTTATTCCTTCAACAAGGGAATGAATTAAATCCTTGCTGCTTTCATTGAATAATGCTTTTAATTCTTTTAGAGAGAGGGTTTTTGGATTCAGTTTTTTTGCAGATGGAAAGGAATAAGGGAAGGACTTTTTCAGGGTTCTGTCTGCCCACTGCTCTTTCCTGTAAGCGCTCTCTATTTTGTAATCTTTGTCTGTCAGGATAAGGTTTCCTTTAGCGAATAACTCGATTATCAGGTTGAATTCAGTGAATTTTATTTCCACTACCCTGTCGAAATTATGCTGGGAGAATTCCTGGATTCTTTTTCCTTCCAGTCTTTTTTTGAGGAAAGCGCCAAATCCGGAAGTGGTTTGTTTTGCCTGAATCTTGTAATCAGTTAAATTAATTGTGGAAGGAGAAATGAGCAGGGTCTTGCTTCCTTCTCTTGTGTGAAGCTTTACTTTATACGTGTCATTGGATATTTCCTGGATTTTTTTAATCAAGGAATTCTCAATCAATGGTTTTAATTCCTGGACAAGGTAGGCTAGAGAAAGATTAATTAAATGCATTAAATAAAAAAAAGATGAATAGTATTAAATATGATTTTGATGTATTAATAGAATTATTCACTAAATTTTTTTTGGAGAGAGAAATGAAGAAGGAATTAATTGCAGTGGGATTGTTGGTTTTAGTTGTGTTTCTATTTGGGTGTATTGAAACCCCGACAGAACCAAAATGCAGGGACTATGAAATTTTTTGCAGTGATATGTGTATTCTTCCTGTGTGTGAGATTAACCCGGACTGCAATGATGGAAGTAATTTAACTAAAGATGAATGCCTGAATCCAGGGACGTGTGAGGCAGGATGCAATATTGTTTTGATTGAAGAATTGAAAACATCTTTTTCTTATAAGCAATTGGATAGAGAAAGAACTGTAAGTTTCCTTGATGCATCAAGGAGCAATGACATTGAATGGTGGCTGTGGGATTTTGGAGACGGAGAATTTTCAGGAGAACAGAATCCAGTTCACACTTATGAGGAAGAGGGATTATATTACGTGGAGTTAAAAGTGAGAGACAGCAAGAGAAGAAGGGCTTCATACAGTGAAACAATAGAAGTAAACCCCTGATTTTTTTTTATCTCAAGAGCTTCAGTAATAGTTTCATTAAACCTGGGTTCTTTATTAGTTTTGTTGAAATTATTTTTGCTGATTGTAAGAGGTTTCCTTCAGCTACTTTCAGTATTTCGTCTCCAGTTAGAGAGGACACTAATGTTTCAAAGTCTTTATCTGAGAGAGCTTCAAGCATTTTTCTTCTCTTTAAAATGTTCTTCAATTGATTGCCTCTCTTTTCATACCAAAGGGAATTGAATTCTCCAAGCGTTTCATCAGAGAAGTCTTTTTTATTGAATGCTTTTTTACAGATTTCTGCAGCTAATGCACCGGATTCCATTGCAATTCCAATCCCGCCCCCATGAATTGGGTTAACATGATGTGCAGCATCCCCTACTACAATCAAACCATTCATTGTATGCTTTTCCAGAAAGCCTCCCAAAGGAATGCATCCTGCATTTACTTCAATTATTGATCCCTTCCTTAATCCAGGCGTTGCTTCAATGAAGTTATCTAAATACTCTTTAGCTGTCTTGGTGTCAGAGCCAAGAATGCCTACCCCTACATTCGCGCAGTCCTTTCCCTTTGGAAAGATCCATACATATCCTCTTTTGGCGACTTTAGCTCCGAAATAGAGATGAATTAAATCCTCTTCCCCAAAATCAATTCCAGCCATTTCATACTGGAAACCAGAATCAACATTAAAGAGGGTATTAGTTGTGTTCAATCCAGATAGTCTTGCAATTCTGGATTCAATCCCGTCAGCAGCAATAACTATCTTGCAGTAATAAGTTTTTTTCTCTCCCATTACTGTTGCTTTAACTCCTTTAACAAAACCATTTTCCTTTATTACGTCTTTCACAGTTGCTTTAGCCAGGATTTTAACGCCTTTCCTTGCAGCTCTCTTTGCAAGAAATTTTTCAAACATCTTTCTTTCAAGAACGTATCCAGCAATCTTGCTGAATTTAATCTTTAATTTTTTTCCTGAAGGCGAGTAAAGCGTAGCGCCTCTTATGGGCTGGATTGCCCATTGCTTGTCTGGCTTAAGCTTCAGCCTCTTGAACCATGCAAGGCCCAGACCTTCAGCGCATCTCTTTGGAACCCCAATCTCCTGGTCTTTTTCAAGGAGAAGAACCCTTAATTTTTTTTCAGCGCATTTCTCTGCAGCACTTATTCCTGCAGGACCTGCTCCAACAACAATTACATCAAATTCATTCAATTCCATTTCACCTTTCACTTTAATGCACCCACTGGACAGACCTTAATGCAGGAATGGCATTTAATGCACTTATTCTTGTTTAAGAAGATCTTTGTCTCATTCAATTCCAGTGCAAGAGAAGGACAGACTGAAACACATGCCCCGCAGTAACAGCAGAGTTCTGGGTTCAGTTTGGGAAACTTTCTTTTCGGCATTAACTACTCTCCTTAAAAAAAGCAATTAAAGAAATTAATTGAAAAAGAATTAAAAAAGGGGTGGGAAATCAAAATAAATAAAAACACCTTCAGTGCTTATTGTTCCTGTTATGTGCCTGAATCTGCCTGGAAGGGTCATAGAGGAAAAGGGAAAGGAAGCAGTAGTTGACTTTAAGGGAGTGAGGATTAAAGCAGCTAATGTGGTTAATGCAAAGAAAGGCGAATACGTTATAGTGCAGAATAATGTAATCATTGAAAGAATTTCAGGAAAGGAAGCACTGGAAATACTGCAGTTAGTGGCAAAGAGAAAAAAAAAGAAAAAGAAGTCAGGTAGTTAAATCAATTCTCTTGTTTTTTACTTCTTTGTTCATATTGATGCAGTCCATTGTGTGTTGGGTATAGTGCCTGAGTCTTCCGAATTGATTTAAATTCAATTCCATGCACGCAGTATTCCAATGGAATGCAATAAGGCTGTCTTCCTTCAGATTAGGGAATAATTCTGGAATGAAATCCAGTTCCTTTAAAGTTGAATCTCCGAACAATAGGTTTTCATTCAATGCTACAATGGGCTTAAAGGAAACCATTAATTTGGTTTCTCCAAAGCTCGTTACCTTTCCAAATCCAATCCTGCAGGAATCCATGTATTCAACTACTGGAATCACTTTATCTGTTAGAGAGAGTAGCTGGAATACGTGAAAGGAATGGTGAGGCAGGGCTCCAGCAGGAAAATTTAATACCAGCTTCAATAAAATGTCTTCTGGAACTGAAGTGAATTTAGGGAATTCTGAATGAATCACTCTCTTTAAGGCAGAATCACTTACTTTTTCAAGCAATTCATTTCCAATCCAATAGGCTTCCACTGCCCTTTCATCCAAAGGGTCTCTTATGAAATTTGATTTGGCAATGAGTTTCAAGTAAGAGTAAGCAATACTGAATTCATGGACAGAGGAAGTTAATTCATTCTCCAGTTCTTTATTTCCTTTAAGGAATTCAATTATTTTTTTATGGATTCCTTCAGGACCGCAGTAATTCAATTTATTTGGAGGAAAAGCAAAACGAAAAAAGGTCTCCAGGCCATCAGGACTCATTTTTTAACGCCAAGAATATTTTGGTTAAGGAAAAACATTTTTTCCTGGAATTTTATAAGCAAAATTATTCCAGAAAAGAGAATAAAGTAAGAAATCAACTGCAAGGGAAGAAGTGTTTTAGAGAGGAAGAAGGAATTGAGTAATGCAGTTACTGGAAGGCCTAATAGAAGAATGGAAGTAGCCAGAGAAGCAGGAATTCTCTTTAAGCCATTATACCAGGTGAAAACATAGGCAAAGAGGAAAATCGAGGTAAGCATCAGCCACGGGAAATGGTTTAGAGTGAGGGTTGAAATTAAGGAAATTTTTCCTGTTGAAAGAAGGAAGACCATAAGGAAGAGGGAACCGAAAAACATTCTTCCAAAGGCAACTGTTTTTGCTGAAAGCTCATTCAATACTTTCTTGGAAATAATGTTTTCTGTTGCCCACAGGAGAGTTGCTGCAAGAATCATTAAATCAAAGAAGGAAAAGGAAGAAAGGCTTACCCCAAAGAGAAGGATTACTGAAAGAAGCAAGAGGAGAGATGCAAGCAATACTTTCTTGTTTATTCTTTCTTTCAGGAAAACCACTGCAAGAAACGCAACAAAGACAAATAATAGTTTGTGGAGAAAGGCCGCATTAATTGCCGTAGTGTAAGCCAAGGCATTAAAGAATAAAAGGAATGGAATGCTTCCCCCAATCAGGCCTATCGTCATTAGCTGAATCCAGTTCTTTCTTGAAAGGAGTTTTAATTCCTTTAAATCTTTCAGGAGAAAGAATAGAGAGAAAAGGAATACAGCAACAACTATGTTTTTCAAGGTAGTGAATAGGGATGGTTCAAAGGAAGCAACTGCAAATGAATTAAGGAAAATAGAAATGCCTGAAATCAGTGCAGTAGTTAAAACAAAAAACAATCCTTTCCTGAAAGAATTCAATCAATCCCCCTCAAAAAAATTCTCTAGTAAATTAAATTAATAGACAATTGTTTTTAATCTATCCCTTTCTCTTCAAAAACAAGCCACACCAGCATCTTCCCTCATTCTTCCAGGTTTCATGGGTTTTAAAATTGCATGGACAGATTAATTCAAGGTCTCTTTCCCTGCTTCCGTCCCTCAGCCTGCAGGGACAGAGTTTAAGGCCGTGCTTTTTCTCGTTTTCAAGGACTCCATTTATCACCAATTCAACGTGCTGGAAGTCTGGATTGAGAATGAAATCATTTTTCTTGGTAAAGTTTTCCCAAACAGTTCTCAATTCCTCTTTATTCATAAGTTCATCACTTTTATTGCTTCCTGTTTCGTGACTTCAACGTAAGCATTTCTCGCCATGCAGGTGGGACAGATTTCAGGCCCTGCAATTCCATAATGAATGTCATTGCAGACATTGCATCTCCAAAAACTTTTTTCAGGCATTAATTCACCATTTACAGTAAAGCACAAAAAATATTTGAATTGATTGTTCCAGAAAATAATTGAAATGAAGAAAGTATTTGTATTCGGGAATCCATTATTGGAGAAAGATTCAATTGCATTAAAGGCAGGAAAGGAACTGGAAAAGGAACTGAAGGGAATGGAATTCTATTTTATCCATGAACCGGAGGAAATGGATGAATTGAGTGAAAGGGAATGGAAGGAATTGGTTATACTGGATGCAGTTGAAGGAATAAAGGAAGTAAGGATAATTCCATTGGAGAAATTAGTGAAGGAAAGAAAGGTCACAGCACACGATCTGGATTTAGGGTTCTATCTGCAGTTAAAGAAAAAGCTGGGTGAATTAAAGGAAGTGAAAATCATTGGAATTCCAATGGAAATGAAGAAAGAAAAAGCAGTGGAAGAAACAAGGAAATTATTAAAAAAAAGCATATGATTTAAATACTAAAACAGCATAAAAGTAATAGAAAATACATTTTTATTGAATTAAAAAAAAGGAGGGCACAAAATGAATAAAATAATTTTATTGATGACGGTAATTGCATTAATGGCATCAATGATAATAATAGTAAAAGGCGGAGGAAGTGACGGAATAGCACTAACATCAGTTGGACCAAAACCGCCAACACCACAAATGGGAGCAGAAGGAGAAAACGGATTACAGCCAGGCGAAGGAGAAATTAATTTAATCAAAGACGAAATCTTCAGCAAACCAATACTAAAACTAGAGGAAGTATGGATGAGACAGCCAAAACTAATGCTTGAGGACGACCACAGTAAACCAAGAGCACTGCATCCAGAAGGACACATTTACCTTAAAGATGTAGCTGGATGGAACAAGCCACTTCCTAGAGATGAATGCAGTCTTTGAATTAGAAAAATTTGAAAAGCTGTTTGAACAGCTTTTTTTCTTTCTATTTTTTAATTTCTAATAGGTAATGAAAAGGTAGTGATTTGGTAAGGAATATATTTAAAGGGGTTTTGTTTCATTAAACTATTATGTTGGTTGTA
>JBDRIL010000026.1:0-46233 GCA_043815885.1 archaeon
GCCCTGCTTTTGCTTGAGAGCTTGTTTCCTCTCAAATCAGTTCCTCTCCTGTCAATCATTGTAACTAAACCCTTATTCAGTTTAACATACTTCATTGGAGATCCAGTTCTTGCTCTTTCCTCAAACTGGTCTGAATCAAAGCTTCTCCATTCCTTTCCCATATCAATTGCGTCCTGCTCCATTATCAGTCCGCAGTTCTTGCAGACCAATTCTCCTTTCTCGCTGTCCATTACAACCTTTTTGCTCTTGCACTCAGGACAAACCATCTTACCCATAATAATTTCCTCCCTCTAATCTCGCGTAAACCAAAAAATCAATTCTCTTTTGCAATAAAACACCAATTAAATTCGTCTAAGTTCAGAAAATTCAAAACAAAAATAAGAAACCATCACTATAATAAATGCTGTTTAAGTTATATTTAACCCTTTTCTTTTTCTTCTTTGGGTTCATTACTAGAAACAGGCACTTCAGGCTCGTCTAAAGGTTTTTCCTCGATTTCAGGTCCTTCTAAAGGTTTTTCCTTGATTTCAGGTTTAGTTGGATGTTTTTTCTCTAGCCTGGGCTTTTTTTGCTTTTTTTCAGTCCATTCCACTGTCTTTGCATTAACAATTCCATCTTGACCAGGACGGGAGGTAACCATTGCAGTCTTATTTCCTTCTTTTAATTCAACTTCAATAATGCTTCCCTTTGTAATAATGTTTCTTCTAGCGAACTGTATATTTGAAGGAGTTTCTAAAACCGTCAGAATCTTTGCCTTCAGTACTTTTCCCTTTTCCTTATCAAATAAATTAGCATAAGTGGCTTTCTTTAACTTTACTTTTACACTGCTTCCTCTCTTTCTCTCAACTACTCTTTCCTCGTCCTTTCCCACTACTAGCTTGGTTGAAGAAAAGACTCCTCCTTTCCATGCAAGCTTTTTATTGCATCTCCTTGGAGTGTTTCTTCTTCCTCCGGAACTCTTTTTTCTGGATTTTGTATGCCATTCAACCATTTACTCACCTTTCAATCAAGCTTTTAAAAACCTTTAACCAATTATATATTTCTATGAATAAAGATAAAATTAAAGTAATAATTATTACTGATTCTATGCATGAAATTATTAAAAAGCTATTGCATTCAAGCAAAGTAGGGGTAGAGAGCCAATGAAAAAGGTTTATTTGGCCTTATTATTGATTCTGTTGCTTGGATTTGCTTTAAGGTCACATAATGTATTGCTTGAATCCTACGGAGAACCTGATTCACACTTTCACATAAGGCTTTCAGAGACACTGAAAGAAGAAAAAGCAATTCCTGAAAGAGATGAATTCTCGAATCAGGGGAGGTTCTACTCCTATCCTCCAATGTATCACCTGAGTTATGCAATTCTTTCAATCCTTTCCTTTATTGATGTAGAATTTCTTGCAAGAATTTATCCCATTCTTTATGGATTGATTGGAGTGCTTGCAGTGTTTCTCTTTGCAAGAAAGTTATTCAATACAAGGATTGCATTATTTTCAGCTTTTTTTCTTTCAACAATGGCTTACCACCTGATGAGGACAAGCGCTGAATCTCGTCCGGATGGTTTGGCATTGCTTATCATTCCTTTCATTATCTATCTGCTTTACTGCAAGAGATTCAAATTAGCCGCAGTAATTTCAGTATTTCAGATACTGCTTCACCCTCTCTCCACGATGTATTTGAGTTTTTTTCTTATTCTGTGGATTTTTGTCTTTAAGGTAATGAGAAAACCAATTGAAGCAAAGAAAATATTCATGGTAATCGAATTAATAGTAATAGTATTTCTTTTGTGGGTGATGTCTCTCCCTTACCCTGCCACTGACTATGTCTCAAATGTTTCTTTTGAATCCAGTGAAATGCAGAAACCATTAATGATGGAATTCTTTACCCTGTTTTCCATTGCATGGGCATTCATGATGATTGGATTAATGCAGTCAAAGAAAAAACTCTTCCTGCTCTTGTGGTTTGGTTTTTCCTTTGTCTATGCAATGTTCGGTGCAAGGCTAGGGATATTTGTTTCATTTCCTGCAGCAATACTTGCAGGAGCAGGATTTGATTTCATTCTGGAAAAAGTAAAGGACTACAAAAAGATTTTTTATTTCCTTGTGTTATTGCTCTGCCTTATTGCACTGGTGCCGGGAACACAAAACAATTACAGGCTATTGAACGAAAAAGAAATTACTTCAATGTCATGGCTGAAAGAATTCACTCACCCTGACTCGAATATTATGAGTGTCTGGGACAGAGGACATCCCCTCACGAGAATCGCCGAAAGAAAAGTCATAATGGACGGCTACTTTGAATTCGCTTCAGACCTTGCCGGAAGAAACAAGGCAATGAAGGAACTTGTTTCAACTGCTGACTGCTCAAACATTTATGACAATATTCATTCCTTCAATATTAATTACTTTTATCTTTACTCTAAAGCGCTGCATTCAAGAGAATTCCTTTTAGGAGTGCTTGAAGCAAAAGAATGTTATTTAATGAATTCAGTCTTTGAAAACGACGGAAGCAAAATAATCCAATACGACTTGAAAAGTATTTATATAGATGAATAATTTTTAATGTAGAATTGGTTTTTCTTGAATTAATTTTAATGTAGAATTCATTACTTATAAGTTTATAATTACTTTGATGGGAAATTTTTTTATGGAAGATAACTTTTTTTGGCGGGGGGGAAATAAATGAAGAGTTTGATTGAAGACAGCATGTCTGCGAGAAGGGTTTCTAATGAAAATGAGAGGTTGGAGGAATTTGGTGCTCCAAAGATAATGGTTATTGGAGTTGGTGGAGCCGGATGCAATGCAATGAATCGTTTGGCTAACATGGGTGTTGGAGGAGCACAATTAGTTGCAGTGAATACAGACAAACAGCATTTAGCAATAATTAATGATGAAATAACCAAGATATTGATTGGAAAGAGTGTTACAAGAGGGCTTGGAGCAGGAGGCTATCCTGACGTTGGATTAAAAGCAGCAGAGGTTTCAAGACAGGCACTCGAAGAAGTTTTAAGCGGGGTAGATATGCTGTTTCTTTCTGCTGGAATGGGCGGAGGAACAGGAACAGGCGCCAGCCCAGTGATAGCACAAATAGCAAAAGAACAAGGCGCGATAGTAATTGGAATGGTAACCTATCCATTTGCATTAGAGAGGTCAAGAATAGAGAAAGCAGAAGATGGATTAACTAATTTAACAAATATATGCGATACAGTAATAGTTGTTGACAACAACAGGTTGGTGGAATTAGTTCCTAATCTCCCAGTACAGGATGCATTCAAGGTTGCAGACGAAGTAATTGCTAGAGCAGTAAGAGGAATAACTGAAACAATCACTCAGCCCTCAATGATTAACCTGGACTTTGCTGATGTAAGGTCAGTGATGGGAGGAAAAGGCTTAAGCGTTATTTCTGTTGGAGAAAGTTCCTCTGTCAATAAAGTGGAAGAAGCAGTAAATGATACCTTAAAGAATTCATTACTGGATGTAGACATTTCTGGAGCTTCTGGAGTACTGATTCACATCAGCGGTGGAATGGAATTAACCTTGGGAGAAGCAAATGCAATCGGAGAAAAACTAACAGAACAGATTGACCCAAAAGCAATAGTAATCTGGGGGGCAAGAGTTGATCCAACCTATTCAAACAAAATAGAAGTAATCGCAATCTTCACTGGAGTGCATTCACCTCACATCAAAGGCTCAAAAGAAAGAGATTGGGTTCCAAAAAAAGCCAAATCCGAGTTCGGGCTGAAGAGCGTTTAAGTAACTCTTCATTTTTTTTCTTTTTTATTCAATTATCTTCAGAACTAATTCTTTTGAGATCGTTCCAAGCAGGTAATCATAATTATTGAAGTGGTCGTGTACAGTGATCTTTCCTGAGTAAACACCGGCTTCTGCATAATTCATTGAATAAATGGAGTAAATTATTTTCTTGGTTTCTCCTGGAGAGATACTTTTTATCTTTTTTTCATCTGTTTTGTTCAATCCGGTTTTGTCCAATGCAAATACTGATGGAAGTTTAACTGAAAGAGAAACCATTTTTGCTTTGTTGGTTTCATTCTTTAATTCAATGGTTAACTCCATTGGATTCTTTTCATTCAACC
This sequence comes from archaeon, assembly GCA_043815885.1. GTDB lineage: Archaea > Iainarchaeota > Iainarchaeia > Iainarchaeales > 1-14-0-10-31-34 > JBDRIL01. Next base: position 4,094 of record JBDRIL010000026.1, read on the forward strand.
TCGTTCTGTAAGGAAAAAGAGTAGTGTTTAAATTCAATCCAGCCAAAATAAATTCCCCCTAAAGACAAAGTCAATAATTAATAGTGCATAAAAAGAGAATATAAATCAATATTATCAGTATACATAATTAATTCTTCTTTCTGGCTTGATAAGAAATTGGAGAAGTCGCTCTATTTCTTCTTTCTTTATTTACTGCATTCTCAACAAATCTTTCTATTCGTCTTGCAATCTCTTTTCTGGAAGGCCCAAAACTGCTTTTGGCTACATTAAGAACCAATCTTACTTGTTCAGCAGGAGGCAATTTAGGATTAAACTGAACAGTAGCAGAAGCCCAGGACCTTAAAGCAGATTGTTGTTCAGAGGACACACTAAATGTTTTTGGCATTGCCCTAAAACTCCTTGCTTTTGTCGTTCCACTTGCTTTTCTATTCATTTTTCTTCACTGTATTTTGCTTCAATTATTTTTCTTATTTCTTTGGCTTTCTTTTCCCCAAGCATTTCCGTCTTCTTTAATTCGTCTTCTTTTGCAGTGAATATTTTTTCTACTGAACCAAAATTATTTAACAGGTTTCTTGCAAGCACTGGTCCGACAGAAGGAAGGCTTTCAACAATGAATTTCTGTAATTCCTGCTGATTCAGCCCTTTTCTTCCAATCCTCAGCTTGATGTCCCTGTATTTTCCCAGCTGTTCCCTTTTTGCAGTGAGGTAGAGAAATGAAACTGTTTCCTCTAAATCCTTGGTGAAGAGGATTGGAGTCCTATAATCCAGTGCAATTGCTGTAAGGCAGCCCTTAATGGCGTTTTCATGTATATTTCTTAAACTGTATAGTTTTTCCTGGTCGCCTTCAATCAAAAGCAATGGCTTATCATAATTAGCGCTCATGTCAATCAATTGATTGAACAGCCTTCCATCAATCATTGATTGCAGGAAGTCTTCAACTGTTTTTCTCTCCACTATTACCTGGTCGCTTAAAACATAGTCCCCTACCTCCAATTGTTTTACCCTTACAAAAACATTTTCTTTTCTGGAAAGCTCTCTTGAAACATTTGATGCTTCTTCCCTTGAATCAACATAAATAACTATCTTGTCCTTTGCCTCATCATTAAAACTCGTTAAGGTAGTCTGTGAATCCATTTTTCTTTCCTTTAATTCATCTTTTTGCTTCATTGCATAAAGTGTATTCTTCATTTTTCTTTCCTTTGCAATTGCACTCCAGTAAAATCCTTCATCGCTTGTGCCTTTTGCCATCAATATTACTGCTCTTCCTTTGCTTAATCTTCCTGTACGGCCTCTTCTCTGAATAGAACGGATTTCTGATGGAACTGCTTCAAAGAAAACAACCAAATCCACCTCCGGAATGTCCAGACCCTCTTCTCCAACAGAAGTGGATATTATTGTATTGTATTTTCCTTCCTTTAAGTCATTTATTACTTCAACCTGTTCTTTCTGGCTCATTCCCTTGTCTCTCTGCTTCGTTGCCTGCCCGATAAATTTCTTTGCCTTAATAAAGGAAAATTCATTCAAGTAATTCTCCAGAAATTTAGCTGAATCCCTGTAATGATTGAATACAATTACCCTGCTTTCAGGATTCCTCCTGAATTGTTCTTCCAGTAATTCAATTAATTTCCCCACTTTTGGATGGACGACTTTTGATTCAAATAACTGGTTGGTTAAATTAATGGCTTTAATTATCTCATCCCTGTTTAAAATAAATTTAAGGGATTTAGGGGCAGTAGGGGAAGCTTTTTTTTCATTCATTTTATCAAAGTATGCATGCAGAGAGGGAATCCCCTGTGTTTCCAGGAGAAGTTCTGCATGGGCAATCTTCAGGATAGAGGCGCACTTCAATGCAGCCTGGTATAATGCGGGAAATCGTTCTCCTTTACTTTTTACATCCTTTATTATCCTTAACTGCAATTCAATTAACTGCTTTCTTCTCATTGCTCCTGCATTAATTCCTCTTGCATAACCTATCTTTTTCAGAAACTTTAATTGTTCCTGCATGAAGTTCCTCAATAATTTCTTTATTTCAAGGAATTCCTCCGGAAGCTGTACACTCAGCCACTCCATTTCAATTTCATGGGTATAGGGTTTTACGTCTTCATCTGTTTCAGATTTTATTTCCACATTCTTAATGAAGAGATTCTTCATTACATCCTTTATTCTTTCAACCCTTCCTCCAGGAGATGCAGTTAATCCAAGAATTAATCCTTGCCTGCAATCCTTCACATATTTTTGTGCGAGAAAGACATAGGAATAATCCTTTACTGCCCTGTGGGCTTCATCAAAGATTATTACAGAAATGTCCTTTAGAGAGATTTTTCCCTTAATTAAATCGTTTTCAATTGATTGCGGTGTAGCGCTAATGATTGAAGCCTCCCTCCACAAAGGAATCCTTTTTTTCGAGGCAATGGTTCCAGTAAGAAGAATGATTTTTTCTTCAGGGATATTCATTAACTTCACAAATGTTTTATGGTGCTGTACTGCAAGAGGTTTAGTCGGAGAGAGCAATAAAATTTTTTTATTCTTTTCTTTTTCAAGCAGTTTGGCTGAAAGCATTACTGCAACAATTGTTTTTCCTAAAGCTGTTGGAGCAACAATCAATGAATTTCCTTTATCCAGTACTCTTGCAACTAATACTTCCTGAAACAATCTGGATTCAATTAAGTTATCCTTAATCAATGGATGCCTTACAAAATCAGACATAGTAAAAGAATTAGCTGGAATGGGATTAAAAAAATAAGCCCTAAAGGCAAAAAAAGCCCTTTTGAACCGAAATTCTTATTAAGGAGTTCAATTTAATCTTATTATCTTAAACGGAGGAAATAAAATGAGCGAATTACCTTTGGCTGCACTTCACAGAATGATAAAGAAATCAACTGGTTTAAGAGTGAGTGATGACGCAGCAAAACAATTAGGAGAAATGCTTGAAGCAGACGGAGAAAAGATTGCAAGAAATGCAGCTGACTTAGCAAAACACGCTAAAAGAAAAACCATTGTAGCAGGAGACATCAGGCTGGCAGCAAAAAAATAGAATTACTTCTTGAAGGTTTTTTCCAGTACAAGCATTACTATTTCTGCCACTTCTTCTTCATTCAAATAGTCAGTGTTTAAGATTAAATCAAATTCCTGCAAATCCTTTCCCAGACTGAATCCATAAAGCTTTTTGTATATTTTTGAATCAATTTCATCTCTTTCCCTCAGCTTATTCATGCATTCCCCTTTCTTTAAGGCGTCTCTACAAGAAACCCTTTCATCCCTGTTTTCTGCAGAAGCCTTGAGCCATATCTTGAATCCTTTCTTGGAGAGGTTTCCCATTGTCTTGGAATCCAAAGCAACATTTCCTTCCTCAATTATCTTCAATAACTCTTCATCCAATACCTTGTCAATTGAATTATCCTTTTCCCTTTTTTTCAGGTATTCTCCTGCTTCCCTGCTTTCCCACCAGTCCTTCTCCTTATTTACTTCATTCTTTTTCCTTACTTCTTCCATTGACTTATTCCTTAATTCCTTCAGGATGGCAGAAGCAGAAACATATTTTAGATTAAATCGTTCAGCAATCTTTCTAGCCAAAGTGCTCTTTCCTGTGCCGGCAAAACCAGAAACAATCACAATCATATTAGTAAGACTCTCTACAAGTAAATTAATTTAAATAGCTTTGAAAAACAGTTATTTTCTCTTTAATTCTTCATCGTCTTTGGATATTTTTCTTAGGTTTTTTTGCTGTAAGTCCTTTACTTTTTTCTTTAAATCGTCATTATACTGAGCTAAAATCTTTACTGCCATCAGCGCGGCTGATTCCGGCTCAAGGATTACTGCAGGAGCAATTCCTGAAGGCATTCTGAGAGAAGAAAAAATATCTATTTTATGCAGTTCCTTTGAAATATTCGGGCAAGTGATTACTGGATTGCTTGAATTTCCGTCAATCACCCCAACCAATGCATTGCTTCTTCCCGCAACAGCAATATACACTACTTTTCTGTTCTTTGAATCATACTCGTCAATCATTTGAAGAAGGTATGGAGTGGATTTATGCGCTGAAGCAATCCTCAATTCAACCTGAACGCCTAATGCCTCTGCGGCTTCCTTTACCTTTAAGCCTAATTCTTCATCGCTCTTTGAACCCATTACAATTACAATCAATTCATTCACTTTTATCCACCTCTTCCTTCAAATGCAATTTCAATAATTTTTTTCTTTAACTCTAGGTCTTTTACTGGCTCTGTTCCAACTTTAAGAAAGGGAGCTGCGCTTTTAACAGAAGTTGCTATTTTCTCTCCCTTACTATTAATTCTTATTTTGACTATATGGTCCCCCCTGTAAGAAACCTTTTGCGTCATCTCAATTGAATTTCGGGTTGTCCTATTAGAAGGATTCCAACGAAATCCTAAAGATTCATGTGTTTTTATAATTTCGCCAAAGTGGGCGTTTACATAGTTCATAGGTAAGCCCTTTTCCCTTTTACGATTTCTATTGCCCTTTTTTATTCCCCCTGTCCTCCTTATAGGCATATTATTTCCCCAAGACTTCTTTGTAGGAATGAACTACTTCTTCAATTGAAGGAGTTTCTTTCCAGAATTCTTTTTCGCACCAGGCAACTGTAACTGATTTATACATATTACCCACGATATCAATTAATTCTTTTGGCAGTAAAGGAGGTTTGGGCCATTTTTCCTCTGGAAGTTCCTGTTTGGCAGTCTCGAATTCCTTTGCCCAGGGAGTAGTAAAGTAATAGTCTCTAAGCACTTGTTTGCTTACATTGACTGAATTAAAGAGCATCCTGTTTTCGTCCAGTGTACCGCATACATCCACCAGAATTAATTCTCTTTCTGGATTCATTCCGAATTCCACTTTTCCGTCTGCATGAATCAATCCAACACTCTCAGCTTTTTCTGTAATGAAGTCATTAATCAGGGAAGTCTTTTCCTTTAATTCATTTAATTCTTTATCGCTCAAGCAGGAAATCTTTTGGGCTTCACTCCAATCCAGGTATCTGTCACTTTTCTCGAGCTTAGTGCTTACATCAATTAATGGCTTGGAGAGTTTTTCTCCTGCTTTTGGAATTTCGCTCAGACCCAAATCTTCTGGAGTAATTTCTCCTTTCTCCAGTCTCTTGAATACAGAGCTTCCTCTAGGCAAAGAATTCCTGAAAATGATTTCCAGTGGAACAAGGTAATTAGAAGAAGTTTCTTTCAATTCATTTTTTTGAGGATAAAGAACTTGAACCAGATTTACTTCCATTTCGTTTCCGCTCAATAGTTTCCTGAAATGGCTCTTTACTCTTTTTTTGGCTAATTCCTCGAAATTGAATGCAGCCATCCTGCATAAGGCTTCCCCTTTTCCTGGAATCCTATCAGGCATTTTTCCGTAATCAAATACACTGTAGTCATCAGTAAACTTAAATACCCCTAAACCGAATTTAGTTGGAGATGCTTTTTGTTTTACAATTAAATCCTTTACTGAACCCATTCTCCCACCAAATCAAAATACTTCTTCCTTTTTCTTGCTGATTAATCTCTTATTTTTATTCAATACCTTTTTTAATTCCTTTGAAAAAGAAACACTTTTTTCTCCAGACAAGCCTAAATAATTCCCTGCATTAAGTAAATGCTCTAATTCCTTTCGCTTTATTCTTTTTCTTACTTCCTTGTTTTTCCATAACAATTCCTTTAATGGATTTTCCTTTCCTTCCTGTACCTCGCCCCAAGCCTTCATTGAATTAACCCTGATTAATTCATGCGCTTTCTGCCTGCTTAGGCCTCTTGCAGTTAACTTCATCATTAATGCTTCAGTGCCGGCAAACACTCCGTAGTTAGAGAGATTTCTTTCAATTACTTTTTTATTCAAGGTCATTCCGGAAACAACCTTCTCTGCAATAATGAGTGCTTCCTCTAAAGCAAGGAATGCTTCTGGAAGGATAATCCTTCTATTGGCTGAATCATCCAAGGTTCTTTCCAAAAGAGTATTGGCTGCATTATTCCATGCAATTGGAGGAAGAGAGGAAACAAACCTGCTTAATGAACAGATTCTTTCACTGTTCATTGGATTTCTCTTGAAAGGCATTGTAGAACTTCCTACTTGTTTTTTCCTGAATGGTTCACTTACTTCTCCAATAAATGGATTCTGCAGTATTCTTACATCAAAAGCAAATTTATGCAGTGACTGAGCGATGGAAGCAAGAACACTTAAAAGCAGAAAATCCTGTTTTCTTGGATAAACCTGAGAGGAAACATCAAAATACTTTAATTTCAGTTCATTCATTACCTCTCTCTCCATTGTTTCGGGAGAGAGTTTCTTTCCCTTCAATAATTCTTTAAAAGAAGAATAACTTCCTACAGCGCCCTTAATTCCCTTTCCTTTCAAATTCTCTTCAATGAATTCAATCATCCTTAAATCCATTAACAAGTCCTGAGCGTAATTGCTGAACCTGTATCCATAAGTTGTGGGCTCGGCTGTCTGCAGATGAGTAAAACCAATACAGCCAAGATTCCAGTTCTGGAGAATCTTTTTATTGAATTCATTCAATACACTGACTACTCTTGCTTTAATCAGCTTCAATGCCTTTCTTGAACGCATTACCTCTGCATTGTCTTCAATATCCATTGAAGTAGCGCCTAAATGGATTTTTCCTCCTCCTACAGGGGATTGCTCGGAAAAAACCATTACCTCTGCCATTAAGTCATGCCTTATCTCTTTCTCCAAGGCATGAGCCTTATCTAAATCAATTCTTTCCTTATTCTTCTGTAAATCAGCTAATTCTTTCTCGCTGACCAAACCTGCCTTCATTTGAGATTTGGCTAACGCACACCATATTCTTCTCCATTCCTTTCTGAATTCAATTTCAGAGAAGATTTTCCTCATTTCATTGCTTCCATAACGCCACGTAAAAGGAGACAAAAAGGAATCAAAAGAGAACTCTTTCATGGTAATTCACATTTAAATATGATAGATTATTAGTAAGAAACAATTAAAATATTAATTTATCCTAAAATGAGTATAGTCTTGATTCTGATAGGGTTTTTGAGTGGATTGTGAGAAGGTTTACAACAGAATAACGGGAAACGTTAAATTATTTATTCAAGGGAATGGATTCAGGAAGGCTGTTTTTGGATTGAGCGGGGGGATTGATTCAAGCATGGCTGCTTACGTGTTAGTGGATGCATTGGGAAAAGAGAATGTAACTGCACTGCTGTTGCCTGAAGAAAAAATGAAGTTAAAGGAAAGCAAGGAATGCCAGCAATTAATTCTGAAGGAATTGGGAATAAAGCATTACGAGATTGCAATTGATGGGTTTCTTGAAAAATTTTCTTCAAGTGAATGGACTCAATCAGAGAATGCATTAATGAATTCAAAGGCAAGAATAAGGATGCTCTTGCTGTACAATTACGCTAACTCCGGTAATGCATTGGTTGTGGGAACAAGCAATAAAAGTGAATTACTTTTGGGTTATGGAACCAAGTACGGGGATTTAGGGTGCGACTTACTTCCATTAGGAGACCTGTATAAAACTGAATTATTTGAATTAGCTGAATGGAAAGGGCTTCCTAAAAAGGTAATTGAGAGAAAGCCTTCAGCTGAATTATGCGAAGGACAGACAGATGAAGAAGAACTTGGAGCTTCTTACGAGAAATTGGATTCAATGCTTAAGGCAATAGAGGAAGGAAAAGCGGAAGAGGAATTAAATAAAACCTTTAATAAGGACTTAGTGGAGAGAATACTTAAAAGAATTAAGGAGAATAAACATAAACTGAATACTCCTTTTATCATTAAGGCAAGGTAAGAGAATGATTACTCCAAAAGAAAACAATAAACTCATTTATTTTATGGAGAACGATATAGCTGAGAGGGATGTCACTACAGAGCTATTGGAAGAAAGGGAATGCGTTGCTGAAATAAAGGCAAAAGAAGAGGCAACGATTGCTGGGTTGGATGAAGCAGAGTTATGCTTTGAGTATTTTGGGGTTCAGGTAAAAAGATTAGTTGAAGAGGGAAGCAGGGTTAGGGAAGGAGCTACTGTAATGGCACTGAAAGGAAGCAATAAAGGCATTCTTCAGGCAGAAAGAACTGCACTGAATATGATGAGCAGAATGAGCGGGGTTGCTTCGCTTTGTGCTAAAGCAAGGGAATTGGCTGAAGGAAGCAATGTTAGGATTGCTTTAACCAGAAAGACTATTCCCGGATTTAATGAATTCGATAAAAAAGCCGCAATAATTGCTGGAATTGACCCCCATAGATTTAATTTAAGTGATATGGTGCTATTGAAAGACAATCACCTGAAGTTCTTTAAGAGCGTAAAGGAAGCAGTAAGGAAAGCAAAGAAAGAGAGTTCTTTCAGTAAAAAGATTGAGGTAGAGGCAAAGAATAAGGGAAAGGCATTAAAGGCAGCAGAAGAGTGTCCTGACATTATAATGCTTGATAATTTTTCTGTAAGAGACGCAGGGCAAACAATCAAGGAAATAAGGGCAATGAATAAAAAGGTTTTAATTGAGTGCAGTGGAGGAATAGATTTAAATAACCTAAAGAGCTATATTGAATTAAAGCCTGATATTGTTTCACTCGGTTTTTTGACTAAATCAGCTAGAGGAATTGATTTTTCTCTTAATATTAAATGAGGACTTTTTGAAATGAATATAGCAGTTTTTGGCGGTTCATTCAATCCAATCCATTTCGGGCATCTTATAGCAGCGCAGGAAATACTCTGGAGTGGAATGGCAGAAGAAGTATGGTTCATGCCCTGCTACAAAAATCCATTAAAGCAGAATGGAATGACTGACACTGCAAAGGACAGACTTGAAATGGTTTCCCTTTCAATTGAAGGAAACCCCAAACTAAGGGTATCAGAGCTTGAACTTAAAAGAAAAGGCGAAAGCTACACAATAGAAACTATAAGAGAATTAAAGAAGTCTTTTCCAGAACACGGATTCCACTGGGTAATGGGAAGCGATTTAGTGGAAGAATTCCATAAATGGAAGGAAGCAAAAGAAATAGTAAAAGAAGTAAAAATAATTGTTTTTCCCTTGCCAGACTTCAAGGAAATAAACAATGAATTAATCAAGAACAGCGAACCATTAATCGTTAATACCCCAATTACAACCAATATTTCTTCCTCGCTGATAAGGGAAAGAGTAAAGAGAAACAAGCCAGTGGATTACCTCATCACCAGAAAAGTACAAACCTATCTACAGGAACACGAATTATATAAATAAACTTCCGTGCAACTTTTCAATTAGAGATTGCAATGCCTAAGGAAAAAATAAAGATATTACTAGTTTATGGTCATGACCCCACAGAATCAAAAGTAGCAAAGGAATGGGTTAAAAAATTGAAAGAATCTCTGGAAAAACGCGGTTTTGAAGTTAAACCTCATCCAATCGACTTAGAAGAAACATGGCAAAGAAAATTAATAAAAGCTCATAAAGATGGAAAAGATTTTTTTCAGGTTGAAAAAGAATTTGCGACAGAAAAAACAAAGGAAATGAAAAAAGCATTAGTAAAAAAAGTTTCTGAAGAATACAGAAAATACCACATAATTGATTTACATGCAACCCCTAAAGAAACAGTTAACCTTGATCAACAAAAACCAAAAAGAATTAAAGTGAGAGAAGAAAGAACAGCATATGAAGGCAATATTTTGTTTATACCAGCCCATACACATGGTTATCAATATAGTAGTAAATCATATTCCTTTTTGGAGTTGCCTGCAGAATTCAAAAGGAGTGGGCCTTATAGCAGATGGAATTACCCAAGCCATCTTACAGAAAGTCTTCTAGAAAAAGCAGACTTAAAGGCAACAAGAGCCGCAAACTTAATTGCGCCCAGAGTAGTTAGGAAAGTAGTGCATTTGATTGATTCAATTATAAAAACTAAAGAAGGAATATATCGTAAGCCAAGAAGACCTCAATACCTCCAAACAAGGGCGCCTAGAGGATTGAGAAAATCAAGAAAAGTATATGGACGTAAAATGAAAAGAAGGTGAAGTTATGATTCAGGCAGGAAAAATTCTGAGCAGGGTAAGAGAACAAAAACCATTAATTCATCATATCACTAATTGGGTTTCAATTTATGATTGCGCGAATGTTACTCGTGCATTTGGCGCTCTGCCAATAATGTCTCACGCAATAGAAGAGGTAGAGGAAATGGTTTCCCTGAGCAATGCATTAGTGCTGAATATTGGCACTCTCACAAGGGAATTAATTGATTCAATGATTCTGGCAGGAAAGAAAGCAAATGAATTGCGGAAACCAATTGTACTGGATGCAGTCGGAGCAGGAGCAACAAAATTAAGGACAGAGGAAACAGAAAGAATAATGAAGGAAGTAAGGATTGATATAGTGAAAGGAAATAAGAGCGAGATAGCAGTACTGGCTGGAGTGAATGCAGTGACAAAAGGAGTAGAGGCAGGAGAAGTAAAAGAAGATTTAATTGAAATAGGAAAGAAAATATTTAATGAAAGGAAATCCATTGCAGTAATTACAGGAAAAGAGGATTTAGTTATTGGAAGAAGGGTTTTTTCTGTCAACAATGGGCATGAATTAATGGGAAGAGTGGTTGGAACTGGATGCATGGCTGCAAGCATTATTGCATCCTTTGCTGCAGTTGAAGAAGAGAAAGAAATTGCTGCTGCCTCCGGACTTTCATGCTTTGGGATTGCAGCAGAATTGGCAGCAGTAAATGCAGCAGGAATCGGTTCCTTCAAGGAAAAAATGTATGACGAGATATTTAACTTGAAGGAAGAGAAAGTAAATGAAATGCAGAAAATAAAAGAAGTGAATCCATGAAAGAAATTAAAGGATACTACTTTATTACTGACAGCAATTTAAGCAAAAATGTTCTGGAAGACGCAATAGAAACAATTGAAGGCGGAGCAAAAGTTATACAGTACAGGGAGAAAAAGAAAAGCACTGGAGAAATGATTAAAGAAGCAGGGAAACTGAAAAAATTGTGTGAAGAAAACAATGTTTTATTCCTGATTAATGACAGGATTGATATTGCATTGGCAGTGAATGCAGACGGAGTGCATTTAGGGCAGGAAGACTTTCCATTAGAGAAGGCAAGGGAACTGCTTGGAAAGGAAAAAGTAATTGGAGTAACAGTTCATGATGCAGAAGAAGCAGTAGAAGCAGAAAAAAATGGAGCAGATTACGTTAGTGTTTCCCCTATTTTTCATACTGATACAAAAAAGGATGCAGGAAAAGCAGTCGGAGTGGAAATGATCAAGGCAGTAAAGGAAAGAGTAAAGCTTCCAATTACTGCGATTGGAGGAATTGATTTCAGTAATCTGAATAAAGTAATTGAGGCAGGAGCTGATTCAGTAAGCATGATTTCTGCAGTTTTAGTGCAAGGAAAAGTGAAAGAGAATTCAAGGAAAGTGAGTGAGGCCTTTAAATGAAGATTTCATCCATTGGAGGGGAAATGAATTTAATTGAGAGAATAAAAGGAATAGCTAAAAGAAAAGAAGTATTGTTAGGGCAGGGAGACGATGCAGCAATAATCAATGCAGGAAAAAAAGAAGTGCTTTTAACAATTGATTCATTGGTTGAGGGAAGCCATTTCAGTTCATGGTTTTCAGCCAAACAGATTGGAATGAAGGCAATGGAAGTGAATGCAAGCGACATTGCTGCAATGGGGGGAAAACCATTATATGCACTTGCATCAGTCACATTAACAAAAAATTCCTCTGTTGAATTCGTTGAAGAATTATATAAAGGAATCAAAGCAGTCGGAAGAAAGTACTGGATAGATGTGATTGGAGGAGACTTTGTAAAGGGAAATGAAAGAAGCATTACTATTGCAATGATTGGGGAGAGAAGGAAAGGTTTAAGGTGCAGGAGAAGCGATGCAAGGATTGGAGACTACATAATGGTTTCCGGCAGCCTTGGAGCTTCTACAGCTGGATTGAATCTGTTCCTGAAGAAAATAAAGGGATTTAATTCAGTAAAGAAAAAGCATCTTGAGCCAAAAGCACAATTAAAAAAGGCATTAAAGATTGCTCCTTTTGCGAATGCAATGGAGGACGTAAGTGACGGCTTGGCTTCTGAAGTGAAGAATATATGTTCTTTGAGCAAGTGCGGTGCAGTAATTTTTGCTGAAAAAATTCCTGTTTCAAAAAAAACAAGGAAGGCAGCAAAAAAAATGAGAATGAATGCACTGGATTTCGCTTTATTCGGTGGAGAGGACTTTGAATTAGTCTTCACTGTGAACAAAAAAAATTTAAGCAAAGTAAAAGGAATAATTGTAGGAAAGATTATAAGAGAGAAAAAAATTTATCTGGAAGAAAAAGGAAAAAAGGAATTACTCAGAAGAAGAGGATATGATCATTTTGCATAAAACTTTTTCTGAAAAAGTTCGGGAGAAATTAAAATTAATTCCAAGAGGAAGAATCACTACTTACAGGGAAATAGCCAAAGCAATTCGCCAGCCTAATGCTTTTAGGGCTGTGGGAAATGCATGCAACAAAAATCCTTTTGCTCCAAAAATTCCTTGCCATAGAGTTGTATTGAGCAATGGAGGCATTGGAGGATACGCAAAAGGAAAAAAGAAGAAGATTGAATTGCTGGAAAAAGAAGGAATTGAAATTAAAAACAATAAAGTAATTGATTTTAAGGAAAAATTATTTAGATTCAAAGCCTGAAGTTGTTTTCCTCTTTTTCTGTTTCTTCTTTAAGGTATTTAATGAATTCATCTTTGTAGTTTGAGATATTGTAGACCTTTCCTGTCTCAAGGAAGGAAACCACGTTTTTTATGAATACATTGCTTCCAATGATGTCTGTTATTACAACAAAATCAACCTTGTTATCATAGAGAGCTAAAGCGTCTCTTTTATTTTTTGCCCTTGCAAAAATAACGATGTTTGGATTCATTTGCCTGGCTTTTTCTGCAAGAAAGAGGGAAGCAGCAATTTCAGGGACAGCCAAAACAAGCAGTGAGGCCTTGCTTAAATTAACCTTTTTCCATAGCTCGTCATTCTCAATGTTTCCGTAAACAGCTGGAATGCCTTTATTAATCTGTTTAAAAATTATTTCTGGGTCGTGGTCTATTACAACCAGTTTTATGAAGCTGTGCAGGGCAGAAGCAATCCCTGAACCCATTACGCCTGCCCCAAGAATTACGATATGTCCATTCAATTCATCTTTTTCCGGAATCTTCTCTAATTCATTTAATTTCTTTATGAAATGCTTTTTCCTTGTAAATGGAGCAGAAAACCTGCTTAGGAATACATAGATTCCTTCACTGTAACGCATAAGGTAAGGAGTTAAGGCCATTGTCAAGGCAATAACAATTATTACGATTGAAAAAAGATCTCGAGTTAGAGCTCCGTAAAGTACTCCATAGCTTGCAAGAATAAAGGAAAACTCTGATACCTGCGCCAAACCAATTCCAGTAACCAATCCATTCCTCATCCCATATCCTCCCACTAGATTAAGGAAAGCAAAGATAATCGGTTTAAGGATTAATACTACTGCAAGCATGAAAACAGCAAGCATTATTGTATATGTTAATGAAAAGGAAGCAAGGGAAGGAGTTATCTGCATTCCAAGCGAGACAAAAAATACTGTGACAAAAAAATCCCTTAATCCCTTAATCTTTCCAGCCAATTCAAAGTTATAGGAAATAGATGAAAGGCTTAATCCTGCAAGAAATGCCCCTACTGCAGGAGAGAAATCAAGCAAGGCAGAAATAAAGATAAAAACAAAGCAAATGCTCACTGCACTCAAATACATTAATTCCTGCTGCTTTAAGGAAATGCTGAGGAGCTTGGAGAAGACATATCTTCCCAAAATAAAAGCCAAGGCCACCAATAAAATACCTTTAGCAATAATTACCCCAATTCCCACTGGAGCCAAGGTCTGAGAAGTAATCAAGGGAATCGCAAGAATTACCAGAACATCCTGTACAAGCAGGAAACCAATCATCAGCCTTCCATGAAGAGTATTAATGTCATTTGCATCTGAAAGAAGCTTTACCACAATGACTGTACTGGAGAAAGCAAGGATTACCCCAAGATAAATAGAGGAAACAAAGTCCAAGCCCAACAATTGCGCTCCAATAAATGCAATTAACGCTGTAACCGCTACCTGGAATACCCCTCCAGCCAATACAAACAAGCCAATTTTCTTCAATTTATTTAAATCTGATTCAATCCCTACAGTGAAAAGCAGGAAAGCAATCCCTAATTCACTGATTAAAGCAATATGCTCTGACTGAGTAATTAAACCTAAACCAATTGGCCCAATAACCAGTCCAGCCACTATGTATGCAAGCATTAAGGGCTGTTTAAGGAATCTCAGGATTATTGCCAGAAAGGTAGCGAAAACAACTATTATTCCTAGCTCTGCAAGAATCCCTAATTCACTCAATGAACCAAGACTAAGTAAACCAATTGATTGCTCCAACATTTAAACTCCAGAAAAATAAAGGAAAAAGAACTATATAAAAGTAATGGATTAGAAAAGGCAATTATTTAATTCTCTTCCATTTAACGCCTTCCTTGGCGTCATCCAGCTGTATTCCCCTGGCCTTTAATTTTTCCCTTACTTCATCTGCCTTATCGAACTGCTTCTTCTTTCTGTACTCTTCCCGCTTTTCAATCAATTCCTTTTCTTCTTTACTCAGAGGTTTTTCTTCCTCGAATTCCAATAAACCCAATACTTTATCAAATTCATTCATTAATGAAAGAATTGCTTCAGCTTCTGTTTTGGTTAATTTTTCTTCCCCGATTAATTTATTCACTTCCTTCATGAAATTAAAGACTGAGGAAAGAGCACTGGAAATATTTAAATCGTCATCCAGGCATTTTTCAAATTCTTTTTTTGTTTTCTCAATTAATTTTTTTACTTCACTGCCTTCCTTTCCTTCCTTCTTTGCTTCCTTTAACTTGCTTAGGAATTCCCTGAATTTCTCCATAATATTTTCTGCTGCCTTTAATCCATCCTCAGTGAAATTCAATTCATTCCTGTAACTGGTTGAGAGAAGCACATAACGAATGGATTTAGGGGAATAACCCTTCTCCAATAAATCCCTTAAAGTAAAGAAATTCCCCAAACTCTTGCTCATCTTTTTTCCTTCAACAATTAAGTGCGAGCAATGCATCCAGTAATTCACAAACTTCTTTCCGGTAGAGGCTTCACTTTGCGCAATCTCAGTCTCATGATGAGGAAAGATATTGTCAAGTCCTCCGGTATGAATGTCAAAACTCTCCCCTAAATACTTCATGCTCATTGCACTGCATTCAATATGCCAGCCAGGACGCCCTTTCCCCAATTCATTTTCCCAAAATACTTCTCCATCTTCCTCATTCCATGCCTTCCATAAAGCAAAATCCCTTGCCTCTTCTTTTTCGTATTCATCCTGTTTTACTCTTGCCCCTTCCTTTAATTCCTTTAACTTTAAGTGAGACAACTTCCCGTAATCCTTGAAAGCAGAAACCTTATAGTAAATGCTTCCATCCTCTCCCTTGTAAGCAAAACCTTTTTCCAGCAATTTCCTGATTAATTCAACCATTTCAGGAACATGTTTTGTTGCTTCAGGATAATGCTCTGCTTTCTCAATATTCAGTGTCTTAATGTCCTCAAAAAATGATTTCTTGTATTCTTCAGTGAATTCATTCAAGGAAATTCCTTTCTCCATTGAACCCTTAATTGTCTTGTCATCCACGTCAGTGAGATTCATTACCTGAATCACCCTGAATCCCTTGTATTCAAGGTAACGCCTCAACAAGTCCTCGAAAATGTATGCCCTGTAATTCCCTATATGCGCGAAATCATACACTGTCGGTCCACAGGTATACATCCTCACTTCTTTATCCTTAATTGGCTTAAAGGATTCCTTCTTCCTTGAAAGCGTGTTGTAGAATTGAAGCATAAGTATTAAATAAACCAGAACACATTAAATTCTTTTAGGATGCAGATAAGAATTAATAGACCTCATAAAGGAAAAAAAGGAATGCCATCAAATCCGAAATCTAAAAGATTATTTGACGTTATATTAAGGAATTTAGGGAAGGACCTAAGACATTACCCGCCCATTCCTGGATCTCAAGATTGGCATGTTCTTAAGGGAATTCATGGCCCTGGGTATGACCCTCTCAAAACATGGAGAGAAGCATATGGTAAACGAATTGTGGATATATTAATTAAAGAACATGAAAGAATAGTAGAAAGAGAAAAGTTAAAAAAGAAAAAATAAATTTTATTTGACTAATTCTAAGTAAAGAACGGGGTTATTGCTCCAAGAATTATTATGAATGCAATCCATACAATAATGCTTTTTCCCATGGAGAAACCGCTTGAAACAGAGATAATGCAGTAATAAATGTATAAAGTTAACAGGAATAAGATTAATCCGATTAATGCAAACAGCATGAAGATTACTGGATTGAATGCATTAGGGTTATTATTTAATTCCTCTGAGATTTTTGCGCTTAATTCATTTGTTCCGATTTCTCCTTCCTCGAATTCAGCAAAGGAATGAATTATTTCAGAGGAAATGCTTAATGGAAGCATCAGTATTGCAATCAAAAGGAATAAGGAAAGAATTAATTTTACTAAAGAAAGGGCAGTGATTATCCCGCTGAATTTAGTCCTTATCTGCTTCATTCCAAAAAGATAAATAATTATCAGTAAGACTAATGCAGTGATAAGCCAGAGAATTATTTCTGCAATGAATTTAATTATTATTGAATCAATTGCTACCTGAAAACCAAACAAATAGCTTCCAATTGCAGCAATAATTAATGGAAGCAGAATCAAAAATACAGCTAACTTAATGGATGGATGCTCTATTGCATTCTTTACAGTATTTTTTGGAGAATAAAATACTCCTAATAGATTCAATTTAGTTCAGCTCTCCTTAAATTAAATGCTAATAATAAATGAGTTTTAGGATTTAAAAAGCTAAGCTTTTTGAATTATTCAAATGCCTTTCTAACTGGTTCAAGCAATTCAATTAATTCTTCACTCAATCCTTTTTTCAGGTCCTGTGGATGAAGCTTTTTTTCCTTGAATGCCTTCTCTAATTCCCTGAAAGAATTAAAGGAAATATTTCCTCCGAATTTTGTGTCTCTCTTGAATTCAATTGATTTAACTCTAGGAAAGACAATTAACTGCATTATCTCCAGTAAAGGGTTTCCTTCAATAAATCCTTCAGGACAGTAGGCCTTATTTATTTTTTTCTTTATGTCTTCCTCTGAGTCCCTTACAGAAATAATGGAAGAAGGAACAGAAGAAGACATTTTTCCCCCTGAACCAAGCAATGAATTAATTACCGGAGTGTGAACAAAGAAAGGCTTCCTGTAATTAATTTTATTCATTACTTCCCTTGCAAGCATATGGATTTTTCTATGCTCAAGGCCAGCTTCAGCTGCATCCACTTCCAGATACTTCATGTCAACAATCTGCATTAAAGGATAAATTGTCTGAGAGACAGTTGCATGCTCAATGTCTCTTGCAATCTCCTGCATTGAACGGATTGCTCTCTTCATTGTAGTGTGAAGAGAAATAGTAAGCAAGTCATCAAGGTATTCATTTTTCTTCTGAAAGGAAGAACCCAAAACATATTCAGCTTTTCCTAAACCGCTTTTCTTGAATGCTTTCTCCCACATCCCGATTTTTTCCTTTATTTCCTCCCAACTGCCTTTCCTGTTCAGCCAGGTATGATAATCAGCAAACAATACCTTTACCTTGAATCCGGCTTTCTCCAAATCAATTAATTTAGTGATAGTAGCAAGATGCCCTAAATGCACTTCTCCTGAAGCCTCATAACCGCAATACACTACCGGATTCTTTTTTGCCTTAATTAATTCCCTTATCTCTTCCTCAGTAACCAGTTCAGCTGTATTCCTCTTAATTAATTCCATTCTTTCTTCTTCATTCAATTCAAACCACTCTTTTAATTATGCAATTACTATTATTTTAAAGCATTAATCCTTTAAATTAATTAGCGTGAACAGAAAAAAAAGAGTACTGGTTTTCGGGACATTTGATTTGCTTCACAGAGGCCACTTATTCTACTTAGAGCAAGCCAGGAAAAAAGGAAAAGAACTGATTGTAATTGTCGCCAGAAACAACACAGTAAAGAAAGTGAAAGGAAATCTCCCTGTAATGGATGAAAAGGACAGGCTTCACTTAATTAAATCATTAAAGGTCGTAGATAAGGCAATCTTGGGTTGTAAGGGCAATATGTATAAAATAATAAAAGAACTAAAACCTGACACAATCTGTTTAGGCTATGACCAAAAACCAGGAGTCGAGAAATTAAAGAAAGAATTACTGAAACTAGGATTAAAGCCAAAGATTTACAAAATCAAATGCTTCAAGCCACACAAACTCAAATCAAGAAAAATAAAAGAAAAAATAAGGAATTCAAAATAACTGCAAACCTTTAAATACTTCTGAGAACTATTTCTTATTAGTTGAAGGGATGATAAATGAAAAAAACCACTAGTAAACGCCCCCCCCCCAGCGAGAACCCAAAAAAGACAAAACTGTTTTTGCTTTTCACTCAGGGCAAATTGTGCGAGTTCCTTTTGGTAACAAAAAAATTCGTGGAAGAGTTATAGGGCCTGGAAAGAAAGCTAGTGAGGTTGTGGTTAGAGTAGTAGAAAAGCATCGACACAAGCCAGTTGACAAAAAGCAAAAAGAAGTTGATAGGATTCGAACTCGTTTAGACCAATTATATAGACTACCATTTACTAGAGCAAGAAATTTTGAAGCAATGCGATTGGATAGACGACTTGAATTATTATTTATCACTAAAGTTTTAACCCTTCCAAAACTAAAAGCTGTTCCAATCAAAGAGATTATTGTTAGAGAACCAAAAAAACCAACACACCAATTTGTTCCAAGAACTGAAAGAAAAAGACAAAGAAAGAAAACATTGGTTGAAAAAGTAAGAAGAAATAGCGGGGAATTCGGAAGAGCAAATCCAAAACGCGTGCAAAGAGAATTGGCAAGAAAGGGTTTTCCAGGAGTAAAATTTAGAAGGCGGTAAAAAATCATTTCTTCTGTTTCTCAAATTTTTCTTCTAAGTATTTAACTATTTCTTCTGCTACATTGATTTTTGTTGCTGACTCAAAGCCCTTGAATTGAGGGCTTCTGTTGGTTTCCAATACAAACCATTTTCCTTTGGAGAGAGCTACATCCACTCCAGTAATCTCTAACTGAACGCTTTTGGCTGCTTTCAAGGCAATTTCCTTTAGTTCTTCAGTTAAAGGAAAGGGAATTGGTTTGGCGCCTAAAGCAATATTGTGCTTCCAGTCACAGGTTTCTTTGGAGAAAGCCCCTAAAACCTTGTCTCCTACAACCAGGATGCGTAATTCCTTTTCAATTGGAATGAATTCCTGTATGATATAATTCTTTTCCTTGTCCAGTTTTTTCATTAAGGAATGCAATTCTTCTTTTTTGCATTTAAATAAATCACTGCCTCTCTTTCCGCTGATGTCTTTTACCACTATTTCCTTGGAAGAAAAGGTTTTCACTTCTTCTATTGCTTTTGGATTCAATACAATTGTTTTAGGGACATGTAATCCAGCATTAAAGAAGCCCCAGTAATTATTGAATTTATCTCTTCCAGTGGTAAAGGCAATCCTTTCATCCACTACAACTGAGTTCTGAGAGAAAAAGGTAGTGGCTAAAGCCCGGGATAAGACTGCCTTGCCTTTCATTGGGCGGAAGAGAACTGCATCAAATCGTTTCCTTCCTCCAACCTCTGCAATTAATTCATCAGGAGAAAAGATTTCTGCTTTATGGCCTCGCTTTTCTGCTTCTTCCTTTATTCTCTTGTTCTCGTACTGTTCTTCAACAGAAACAATTGCAATATTGATATTCTCTCCCCCTAATCCTTATGTAGTTCCCTTGCTTTATCGTAAATATATTTCACAATCTTTTTAGCGAATTTATTTCCAAAGTATTTTGGAATTATCCCTGGAGCAAAATTCACTTCAATGAGTTTGAATTCTTTTTCTCCTGTTTCAATGAAGTCAACCGCACAAATCTCTGCTCCAATCAGTTTAGCCACTCTTACTGCAGTAGACTTCATTTCCTCGCTTAATTTCACTTCCTCTGCTCTCCCGCCTCTGGAAACATTTGACCTCCAGTCTTCTCCTTCTCCTGTTCTCTTTACTCCAAAGGCTTCTTCTCCAAACACATAGCACCTGATATCATAATTTTTGTCAGGAAAGTATTCCTGGGTGGAAATGAATTCCTTAAAGACTCTCAAGGTGTCCAGAACTGGTTTAAGCTCTTTTTCGTTTTGGGCAAGCATTACCCCTCTTCCGCCAAAACCACTCAATAACTTTATTATTACCGGAAACCCGATCTTATTGGTGACAGAGACAGCTGTTTCAGCCAGGATTGCAAGAGAGGATTTCGGGATAGGGATATTTCCCTGGGACAATAATTTAATGGTGTAATATTTGTGGTTGCAGATTTGATAGGCTTCAGAGGAAAGAGGGACATATACATTGCTTTCATTCAGTATATCCAGTACTACCTCTCCAAAAATAAAGTCCCTTGAGAATAAGCGAAGATAGCATGCATCAAAAGAAGTTAAATCAGTTCCCCTGAATGAAAGCTTTGTTTTTCCTTCAATGCATTCAACCTTTATTTTATCCAGCGGAACATAGAGAACTGAATCAAAGAGCTTTTGTGCTTCCTCTAAGATATATTGCTTTACTATCTTTTTTTCCTTTGAACCGCCAATATAAAGAAACTTCAATTTTCTTCACCTTTATCCAATTTATTGGAGTAAAACTTGACTACTTCCTGCCATAAATCCTTTCCACTGCACTGGCTCATAAAAGAAAAATCAATTAAAGGGCTTACACTCAATACAATTCCGTTCACTGACTTGACTGTTGCAATTTCTGCTCCAAGAGAGATTGCTGCATTAACCACCATTTCTTTATCCTTTTCATTCAATGAACTGAAGTGGCCTTTTTTAGCGTATTCAAGTTTTTCCTTATTCCATTTTCGTTTCACAGTAAACAGGGTTTCTCCAATTACCACGCTGTGGTCTAAGTCACTCTCATAATAATCCTGAATCATTAATGAATCAATCTCTGTCTTAATGCTCTTCACTGCAGAAATAAATGACCTCTGGCTTTCAATCAGCATGTTTTGGATTTTCTTGTATCCTTTAAAGGTTTGAAGAAGCAAGGGATAAGAGAATTCCTTAAAAGAGCCATTAACAAAGGAAAAGGAACTGAATATAGTGGTGTTTGGAATCCTTATTCCACTGCTGTTAAGAATGCTTGTTTGGAATGCCTTATTGGACATCAAAAAATAGGATTCAGGCTTTATCTGGCAATAAATTCCTCTCTGGCTTAATTCATCCAGGAATGGTTCAATGAATTGAGTTAAATCAAAACTTGATTGAATGAAACAGGCATCCACTTCATTGAAATCAATTCCCTCAAGGAAAATACTGGTTGAATCTTTTTCTGTAAGCAATCCAATACTGCCTATCCTTTCATAGCTGGCAGTAATTCCTTTGGCAGTAAACGCTTTCTTTAACTTCTCTAAATCCTCGTTCCTTGATTCAGAGACAATCAGGACATTCATTACATTACTCCTTTTCTTCCATTCCCTCTTCTTTAACTTTTTTAATTCGCCTTAACTTCTTTTTCTCTTCCTTTATGTCTGGCTTCCAGATTCTTCTAACCCCTCTCCCCTCTCTCCCGCTCAAAAAACTAACCACATGCTCTGAGAGAAGTTCATGGATTATGCTCTTCCTCCTAACCCATTTCTTTAGGTATCTTTCAAGTGATTTACTCAAGGTTCTGTAAGAGGAAACATCTGCATAAATTAATCCTTCCTTTATCCTCCAGAATGCAGGAGTGCCTTTCTTTACAAACACTAAATAACCTCTTCTCTTATCGTATTCGCTCATTGCTTCCTCCAGTAACCTGTAATCAATCAAGTAAACTCCTGCTGTCTGGCTGCTTGGATCCAGTACAATTAATTCATCTCCCTCTATTCCAACACATAAAACAAAATGGCCTCCCTGGGAACTTTTTTCAGGAAAGAGAACCGGCTTCTTGTACCATAAAATTATTAATGCTCCGTCAGCAATCCATGACTTTACTTCCTCCCCCAAATGATAGATTTGGTTGTAGCGAACTATCTGTCCAATTACATTGGATGCAGTTAATTTCTTTACTGCAGTAATCAATTTATTGGGTCCAGTGCCTCCAGGGGACTTGGTCTGGGATTCCTTTCCAATATCTTCCTGAGTGAAGTCATACCCAAAAAAGCTTAACATCATTTGGGCTGCAGCAGGCCCGCAATAGTAAGGCAATTGACAGACATACTTTGAACGGATTTCCTCTAACTTGGAGATATCGCTTCTTGCTCGTTTCAGGAAAATTTTTTCGTTTAAAATTGTTTTATTTGGAATGATTGCATTATAGCCGTCAGGAAGCCTGATCATTACTCCGTGAATGTTTACTCCAATAACCTCTCCTATCTTGTCTCCAACCCTTATCTGCTGTCCCGGTTTAAGCAGAGTCCTTTCAATAAACATTGATGCAAAGAAGTTAGTGAAAAAGTCCTTGAAGGAAAAGAAAAGGATCGCTATTACTAGAATGACTAATCCAAACACTAATCCAGTTAAAAAGTTTGACAAAATCGTAACACTTATTCCTACTGAAGAAAAGGCAAGGATTATTACTATTACAAACAGGAATATCTTTACCAGCAGGAAAAAGATTCCAATTAATTCCTTGCTGATTCCTATTTCCTGCAGGAATTCCTCTGAACCAAATCTCTCAAATAAAGACTTCATTACTCCAACAATCAGTGTAACTACAATGTATCCCAAAACCAGTAAAAGGAATAAAATAACCACCATTGGAATAAAGTAAAAGATGTTTGAAAGAAGCTCTCTTGCAGCCGAAACCTGGAGAAAGCCTAAAGCAATAATTATTGATACAACAAAAATAAATAATTCAATCAATCTTACTGCGGATCTTACTGCAAGAATTTCTTCCCTGTTTTTCCTGTAAGCATAAAGAATCAGTTTTCCAATAACCTTTGCCGCAATCAATCCAATGATTACTGTAATAATAGCCAAGACAATCGGACTGAACAAAACCTCTTGAACTAATTCATTGCTCAAAGCAATTAAACCAGATAAATCCGTTGGAAGCATTCTAAATCAACCTAATATAGAAATAACAGTAAATAATATAAAACCTTAACTGATTGATTCTCAGAATCCAAAACAAATTATTTTTATACCAGAAGGGAGTTTTATATTAACAGAGGAGAAAAAAACAATGCACAAAGCAGTAACAAAAAAAAGAAATCATAAAACCTTTGTTTTCTGCAAAGGAATGCATATACCTAAACCAAAAAAAGGGCGTTTTTATGTTAGGGCAGAGAAACTTTTGGAAAGGAGTGTAATACTGCCTGAACAAATTCAATTGCTTGCGGGGGCAGGAGTAAAAACCAGGGCAGGAGATTACGTGTTTATGGAACTTAAGGAAAAAGTTGCTGGAAACCCTTGCAGGGATTTAGAGCTAACCAAGAAATATGGCACGGTCTTCCTTGGAAAAATACACGAATTAGGATACAGAATCACTCATTATCAAACAAGAGAAGGATTTTTCCGTGAATTGGGAAAAGACGCTGCTACACACGAACCAAAACAAATTAATTACGCTGCCCCGATTGCAATCTTGGGACGCCCAGAAAAAGGCGGAAAAAGAACAAAAAAAAGGTAAAAATCAATTATTGATTTTACGTCAATCGTATTATTTTTTGGGAATGGAATTGATTTTTAAAAACATACTCTGCATTATATTTAATGGAGAACCACGATTTTTTTGATAAGGGGATGGGCTTAACTTTTGATGATATACTGCTTCTGCCAAGGCATTCAACTGTACTGCCTAGAGACGTCTGCCTTAAGACAAAACTGACCAATAAACTCTCATTGAATATTCCTTTGGTTAGCGCTGCAATGGATACAGTGACTGGAAAAGAGACAGCAATAGAGATGGCAAGGCAGGGAGGAATAGGAATAATCCACAGAAACATGCTTCCGGAGGAACAGGCAGAAGAAGTGGATGCAGTGAAAAGAGAAGAATTCTGGATAATCGAGAAGCCAGTAACTGTAAAGCCAACTGATACCCTTGCAAAAATAAATCACTTGAGAGAGGAATTCGATATTTATTCTTTTCCCGTCCTCCAGGGAAAAAAATTAGTGGGAATAGTCACAAGAAGAGACCTCCTGTTTGAAAAAAATGAAAAAAAGAAGGCAAAGGATTTAATGACAAAGAAATTGATTTATGTTGACAGGATGGTTGATATAGACGAAGCAAAAAAAATCCTTCATAAACACAAAATAGAAAAGCTTCCGGTAGTAAACAAGAGAAAGGAATTACTGGGGCTTATTACGATTAGGGACATTGAAAGCAGGGACAGGTTTCCTCTGGCTAACAAGGATGATGCAGGAAGGCTGATGGTTGGAGCAGCAATCGGCCCAAATGATTACCCCAGAATAGAGAAATTAATCAAGGCAGGAACTGACGTAATAGTGATTGATACCGCTCATGGACATTCAAGGAATGTAATTGATTCAGTGAAGAAAATAAAGAAGGATTATGATGTTGAATTAATTGCAGGAAATATTGCAACATATGAAGGAGCAACAGACTTAATTGAAGCAGGAGCTGACGCAGTAAAGGTGGGCATAGGACCTGGAGCAATCTGCACTACAAGAGTTGTTTCAGGGGTTGGAGTGCCGCAAGTAAGTGCAATAACTGAATGCAAGAAGGCATGTGATGAATCAGGAATTCCAATGATTGCTGACGGAGGAGTAAAATACAGTGGAGACATTGTAAAAGCAATTGCTTTAGGAGCTCATTCAGTAATGCTTGGAGCATTGTTTGCAGGAACAAATGAAGCCCCAGGAAAAACAGTATTCATTACTAACAGGAAATTCAAGCAGTACAGGGGAATGGGTTCAATTGGCGCGATGTTTGAAGGCTCAAAAGACAGGTACTTCCAGGGGGACGTAAAAGAGAAAGGAAAACTTGTTCCGGAAGGAATTGAAGGAATTGTTCCATATAAAGGCGCATTAAGAGAAGTGATTCATCAATTGGTTGGAGGACTAAAGAGCGGAATGGGTTACTGCGGAGCAACAAACATTGATGAATTAAGAACCAAAACTGAATTCATTAGAATTACTGCTGCAAGCCTGATTGAAAGCCATCCTCACGACATACAGATAACCGAAGAAAGCCCTAATTATTCAAGGTAAACCTTTTATTCAGGTATTCTTATTATTTATCAATGTTAATTGAAACCATTATATTCATTGTTGGATTCATTTTCTTGTTCAAGGGAAGCCAGATAGTTATTGATTCATCCATCAAGATTTCAGAATATCTGGGCATTTCAAGATTGGCTGTAGGGTTCATTATTGTTGCAATGGCTACCTCTATCCCTGATTTTATGGTGGCAGTAAACGCTTCCTTGATTGGAGAAACCCCAATGGCAATAGGAGACGCTTTGGGATCAAGCATAGCAAACATTACTCTGGTACTAGGAATAGCTGCATTGATAAGGAATCTGAATGTAAAAAGAGAACAAACCATTGCAAGCGCAGAATTACTTTTCCTTATTTCATTAGTACCATTAATAATTCTTTCAAGAGGCACCGTTACACAAATCGAAGGAATGCTATTGTTATTGTTCTTTGCCTTTTACTGCTTCTTTATCCTAAAGAAAAAATTTACCATGAATATTACTGGAAAGATTTCAAAGAAGGAATCAAAAAAGGCCTTCTTCTTTTTCGTTATAGGAATCTCAATAGTGATATTAAGCGCTCACTTCGTTGTTTCTTCTGGCGCGAGTATTGCCTCATCCATTGGAATTTCCTCTGCATTGATTGGAATGACAGTAATTGCGTTCGGGACAACCCTTCCAGAGCTAGCAATAGACCTTGCTGCAATAAGAAAAGGCCACACAGCTTTGGCAGTAGGAGACATTCTTGGAAGCTGCGTAATCAATCTCACCCTAGTAATGGGAACAGCAATAATAATCAATCCAATTGGAGCTGCATTCGAGCAATTCTCCACAGCAATAATCATCC
This sequence comes from archaeon, assembly GCA_043815885.1. Lineage (GTDB taxonomy): Archaea > Iainarchaeota > Iainarchaeia > Iainarchaeales > 1-14-0-10-31-34 > JBDRIL01. The sequence continues at coordinate 30,188 of JBDRIL010000026.1, forward strand.
TGGTAGTAGTTAATTCCCTGCTCACTTATGCCTTACTAAAACACGAAGGCATCACAAAAACACTCGGAATAGTATTCATCCTGATTTACATCTTATTCCTGTTAATCCAATTCAGTTCAGGCCTAATCTGATTTCTTTAATTCAATGTATTTTATAAAGTTTATTGAACTATTTATTTGGGGGGGGATAAAAAAATGATGTCAAATATTCCTTTAAAACTAGAAAAATTAAAAAAAGAAGAATTAGACAGAGAAATACTCAGAGTAGGCATGATTGCTGAATTAGATGCAGTGAATCTCTACGAGCAAATGGCTGCAATGACTGAAAACCAAAATATTAAGAAACTTCTTTTGGATATCGCAAAAGAAGAAAAGACTCACCTAGGGGAATTCCAGACAATGCTGTTAAAGCAGGACAAAGAACAAGTCACAGAATTAGAAAAAGGAAAGAAAGAAGTTGAAGAATTAATTGAATAAAGGTGAAAGAATGGTTAAGTTATGGAGATGCGAGATCTGCGGAGACCCGTATATTGGAGAAGTGGCTCCTTCCAACTGTCCTTTCTGCGGAGCATACAAGAAATACATTAAAGAGACAAAAAAAGCAAAAGTTAATTTCGATGTACAGCTGAATGAAAAAGATAAAGCGAATGCTGAAAGAGCACTGCAAGTAGAGGTAAGCAATGCTACATTCTATTTCTGTGCCGCAAAGAAAACAGATGACTCAGAAGGAAAGTTATTGTTCAAGGCATTGGGAAAAGTGGAAGCAGAACACGCTAGCATCTGGAGAAAGATATTGAAATTGGAGAGTATTCCTGAAGGAAAAGAAGACTGCAGTGAAAGAAATAAAGAGAATTTAGAGAATTCACATGCAAGAGAGACAAGAGCAATTGAATTCTATGGGAAAGCTGCAGCTGAATCAGAAAACGAGAGAGTAAAGCAAATTTTTAGGGCATTAGTTGAGGTTGAAACAGACCATTTGAATCTTTCGGAGGAGAGACTGAAATGACTGAATTGAATGAAATATATAAATGCAATGTCTGTGGGAATATTGTTCAGGTAATTCATTCAGGAGCAGGAGAATTAGTTTGCTGCGGACAGCCAATGGAGTTATTGAAGGAAAAGACTGAAGATGCCGGACAGGAAAAACACGTTCCGGTAATAGAGAAAACAAGGAAGGGAGTAAAAGTAAAGGTTGGTTCAGTTCCACACCCAATGGAGGAAAAGCACTTCATTGAATGGATTGAAGTAATTGCTGATGGAAGTTCTTACAGAAAATTCCTGAAGCCGGGAGAAAAGCCGGAAGCAGAATTTGAAGTGAAAGCAGAAAGCATTACTGCAAGAGAATACTGCAATATCCATGGATTGTGGAAGAAGTGAAGGAATGCAAGAGTTATTGAAAGAAATTGAATGCTTAAAGAATAGTGAAACAAGAAAACTAATTGATTCCAGAATAAAGGAATTCCAGGAAATTGGAAAAAATGGAAGCAATGAATTATTCAAGGAATTGTGTTTCTGCATTCTTACGGCTAACTGCAGTGCAGAGAAATGCATTATTCTTCAGAAAAAACTGGGAAACGATTTCTTAACTCTTTCAGAAAAACAGTTAGCCAAAAAACTGAAGCAATCGGGCTACAGGCATCCGAATATCAGAGCAAAATATATTTTGGAAGCAAGAAAATACAAGAATTCATTAAAGGAAACAATTAATTCTTTTAAGAATGAATCAGAGGCAAGGGAATGGCTTGTCGGGAATGTGAAGGGAATCGGCTTCAAGGAAGGAAGCCATTTTCTAAGGAATACTGGAAAGAAGAATGTTGCAATAATTGATTTCCATATAATTGATTTACTGGTTAAAGAGAAATTAATTGATAAACCAAAGACACTAAATAAAAAAAAGTATCTTGAAATTGAAACTCTCCTGAAGAAAATTGCCAGAAAATCTAATTTGAATTTAGCTGAACTGGACTTGTATTTGTGGTCTAAGGAAACAGGGAAAGTATTGAAGTAAAAACTGCCTTTTTGATTAAGAGAGGTATCGGAACCTTTTTTTTGCGCGCCTGCTTTTTTTAAAAGCGGGCTTCTGATGCAGGGGGGAGAATCCAAAAAACCTTTTACGAAAAGGTTTACGAAAACTCAAGTATACTGCCCCTGCCTTTTTGATTAACCTTTTTTCAAAAGGTTAATGCAGGGGGGAGGATTCGAACCCCCGAAGGCACTAAGCCCCCAGATATCTCGAACTTTTTCTTTTCGTTAACGTTTTCTTTTTTACAAAAAGAAAAGGTTACTTGAGTCTGGTCCGTTTGACCGCTTCGGTACCCCTGCATTAAGGAATAACTAATAATGAATGAAAAGGTATTTTATTTTAATTATTAGAAATTTGCCTGAGATCACTCCAAAGCCAGGCTTGTTTTTAGTGCTTCATCTACCTTGCGCATTGTGCTTGGTTTTATTGCTCCAATTTTTTTGATTACTCTGTGTTCTATTGAAACAGTTGCTATCTGAGAGCAGTTTATTGTTCCGTCTCTTTGCAAGCCAGTGTCCTCTGCTTTAATAAAAACATCTGTTGGATATGCTTTTTCCCTTATCCTGCTTGTTATTGGCACTACAATGGTTGTACTTGAATACTGATTCCCAATATTGTTTTGTACAACAACTGCAGGCCTTATTTTTCCTTGTTCCGAACCCATAGCTGGATTAAAGTCAACCAGAATTGTGTCTCCTCTTTTAATGTTCATCTGAAAACCCGCTTGCTTCTGCACTAGCATTTATCATTTCTTCGCTTAGCTCTTTGTTTTCCTTTGCATGTCTTACATAGTATTCTTTCATCAACTCTTCTTTCTGCTTTTTACTAAAAGCTTTCTCAACCGTTATTTTGTTGTTTTCTATTCTCACTATTACCCTGTCCTTTGGCTTTATTTTCTCTATTTCCCTGATGTCCTTAGGAATAGTTATTTGACCTCTTTCTCCAACAACCGCAATACTCTCATACACTCACATCACCAAACATACTTATTACATACTATTTCATATCAAAAACATATTTAAGTATTGCGTAGCAGACAGCACAAAAATATAAACTCCAAAGCAATTATATACGATTTCGGGAGAGTGAATTTCCCCTGAAACACTAACACCGAAGGAAAAGTATTTTTATTATATATTATTCCTTTTAATCCAAAGCATTCTTTGAATACTTCTAATTTCCTTTTGGTCTTTTTTGTCAAAGGGATTCAATTTATATGCATTCGCCAAAAATCCTTCTTTTCCTAAAACACTCTTTAATTTTCTTACATTTATTTTAAATCCCTTTGGAGGAGCAAAAAATAAGGGAGCCATTAATGTCTTGAATGGCCTTATTCCAGCCACAACAACTATTTTTGGGTTCACCATTCTTCCACTGACAATCCAGCAATCGCCCAATCTGCGCTTTTCCTTTTTTGCTCTGGCAAATCGTTGTATACCTCTAGGCTTACGAAAATCAATTCTTCGGCTCTGTTTGTGAACTCCCCCTTTTCCAGGCAAAAGACATCAACCAAATAAAATTATTCCTGCTACAACCAATGCATTAAATATCACCCAAAGAGAGTAATTAAGGATTATTGGTTTTTCTTTATGCATTAAACCATAGACAACCCAAATGCATGAAAAGACAAAAAAAGAAACCCATGAAATAAGTGAAACCCCTGAAGCATTCCTTTCAGACCAAATCTTCCATGCCTGAGGGAAAGCCATTATTGGCCCAATTATTCCAACCAAATAAATCAGGTAATCCATTCTCCTCTTCCATTTGTCTGGATGAGGAAAAGGCTCATGCTTTAAATGAATCCGCTTCCTCAAATGGGAATGATGCATTCCTTTATCCATGATATTCATAAAGGGCAAAAGAAATATTTAAAGCTTCCGTAAGAACTGAATAATTAAAACGCGGAGGGTGGGATTTGAACCCACGAGGGCTTTCGCCCAAGAGCTCACTGCAAACAACAATTAATCCCTTTCTTTTTTGGGATTACGTTCCCTTTTTCTTTTGGGGTAACGTAGAACTTTTCTTTTTCGGGAAAAAGAAAAGGGCTCGTAGCAGGCTCTCGCCGTAACCGGACTGGGCCACCTCCGCACCAGAAACTACGTTTCCGGTACCTTCCTTACCGAAGATACCTTTTCCTTAATCAGAAACTACGTTTCCGATACCTTCCTTTTTGATCACTTTGTGGTATTGCAAGCAATACCACTCATTACACATTAATAATTTTGGATAAAGTTAATAAAAAGCATTCCTTCCGCGGATTCAGGAATAATTAAATAAAGTATGGACTAGAAAGTATTTAGATTTTTTGGGAGAATCATTTATGGAGACTGAATTCAGGTTGCTGGCTGGATTCATTATTGCAATAGTATCTATGCCCTTTTTCTTCTTGAATAACACACTCATTACAATAGTTGCATTGGGCGTGCTTGCAGTTGGAGCAGCAATTTTCTTTAAATCATTGGGAGAACTGTACCTCTTCAGAGGACAAGCAATGAAAGAAAAAGAAAACAAATAAACTTTCAAGAATTAAATTAAATCCTAACTAATTCACTTAATTTTTTTAAAAATAAGCCACGCCCAAGGTCGGACTCGAACCGACAACCTACCGGTTGCTGCAATACCAAAATGAAACTATTTTTCTTTTTGGGCAACTTACACTTTTTCTTTTTCTAAAAAGAAAAAGGGCAGTTAACAGCCGATTGCTCTACCAATTGAGCTACCTGGGCAGTAGAACAAAAGAAGTAAAGAAAAATATATTAAAATATTGTATGGAAAAGAGGAAAAAAGGCAATGGAAGAGAATTGGATAAGAGGCATATGAGGCATATATATTACTATTAATTATACATAATAATATTATAGGGGGCATAAAGCAAAAATCAAACAAAAGAGTTTGTTTGTGGGATAAGGGAAAAAATACGCTTTATATGGGATTTAAGCGGATATAACCCGTTTAAATGAATAAATTAATTTTTTCACTTAAATAGTTGAATTATACATTACTTTTTTCCTCGCAAAAAGGATTTTTTTAGTTTAGGCATCCTATACATAAGAAAAAAAGTGTATTTTTAAACTTTTCTTTTTTTTTGGGGGAAAATCAGGCTCTTTTCGGGAAACAAAAGCTATTTAAAGGATTATAGCGTAATATTATTGCAGTAACACTTTTATGCATAAGTGTTTTATTGACTTGTTTGGAAGAGGGGTGATTTATTTGAGAAGTGTTATAGAAGAAGCTATTCATAAGGGTACTACCAAAGTCGAGGAAAAGATTGAGGAATTTGGTGCTCCAAAAATAATGGTAATTGGTACTGGTGGTGCAGGATGCAATGCTGTAAACAGATTGGCTAATATGGGTATTAGCGGAGCCCAGTTAGTTGCAGTGAATACAGACAAACAGCATCTTTCAATCATTAATGATGAATTGACTAAAATCCTTATTGGAAAGAGTGTCACTAGAGGGCTTGGAGCAGGAGGCTATCCTGACGTTGGAGCAAAGGCAGCAGAGGTTTCAAGACAGGCACTCGAAGAAGTAATGAGCGGAGTTGACATGCTGTTCCTTACCGCTGGAATGGGCGGAGGAACAGGAACTGGTTCTGCTCCAATAATCGGAGAAATAGCAAAGGAACAGGGAGCAATAGTTATTTCCATTGTCACTTATCCATTTGCTTTAGAGAAAGCAAGACTGATTAAGGCAGAAGACGGAATAGAGGACTTAAGAAAGGTAACAGATACAGTTGTTGTTATTGACAACAACAGATTAGTGGAATTGGTTCCTAATTTGCCTATACAGGATGCATTTAAAGTAGCTGATGAAGTAACCGCAAGAACTGTCAGAGGGATAACTGAAACCATTACACAGCCTTCATTGATTAACCTGGACTTTGCTGATGTAAGGTCTGTAATGGGAAACAAGGGATTGAGTGTTATTGCTGTAGGCGAAAGCAAGTCAGTGAATAAAGTGGATGAAGTGGTTGATGACACACTCAAAAATGTATTGCTTGACGTGGACTTCGCTGGAGCTTCTGGGGCATTGATTCACATTACCGGAGGGCCGGAATTAACTTTAGGAGAAGCAAATGCAGTGGGAGAAATGCTGACAGAACAGATTGACCCAAAAGCAATAGTAATCTGGGGTGCAAGAGTTGACCCAACCTTTGAAAACAAGATGGAAGTAATCAGCATCTTCACTGGAGTGCATTCCCCTTACATCAAGAGCCCTGATGCAGGAGAAACAATGGTTGCAAAATCAAAATCAAGGAGCAGTTTAGGATTAGGGTATGTTTAAAACCATCCCTTTTCTCTTTTTCTTTTTTTTAATGAAAGATTTATTAATGAGTTAGCTTATTCTTTTATTGATTTTAATGGATAACAGAAGCCAGGCGGCATTGGAATATCTTTTATTAATTGGAGCCGCAATACTGATTGCTGCAGTGGTTGTTGTCGTACTTGATAATTTATCTAAGAATCTAACAAACAAAATAGACAATAGGGTTAACGAAATTGATGAATGGTAAAAGCTTAGTTTAATAATTCAAATAAACTGTGATCCAAGCCATAATAGCATTGGCAGTACTAATACAAACATTATTGGAAGAATCAGTAACAGGAATATCTTTGAAACAAATTTCTCTTTTTCTTCTATTGGTTCTTTTCCAGGGAGATAAGAAGCAAAAATTATTTTTGCTATCCTTCCTCCGTCAAATGGTTCTATAGGCAGGAAGTTAACTATTGCGATAAGGAAACTCAATAACGTCAGCCACCATAAAAAATTATTTCTTGAGGTTGGGTCAAGGAATTGGTCATAGAGAATCAAGGTTATTTCTTCTTCTGTATTGTAGGGCTCTGCGACTTTTTCTCCTAAAGCAAAACCATAGGCATTAATTTCTTCATTTATCCCTAATGTCACGTTCTTTAATTCATTTGTTTCAGTCAAGACAAGTAGGTCAATGCTCTTGTTTTCTGAAGCAGTGTTTCCAATCAAGTCCTCTCTAACGTTAATCTTTTTTCCGTTTACTTCAATTACCTTCCATCCTCCCTCCAGTTTTCCGTAAGCCGGAGATGCATAAATTGTTCCGCATAAATTGATGTTCTGGTCGACTCCAACTATATACATTCCTTCCACGTGTGGTTCCTTGAATTCCTGAATCCATGGAACAATTGAAGGCATGAAAACAAATAAAACGAAAAGATTCAGTAAAAGAATAAAGAACAACAAGGAAATAATGTTTCCCATTGGGCCAGCAGCAAATATTCTCAGAGCCTTTCTTTTATCTAATTTCTTTAATTGTTGTTCGTCTGGTTCAACAAAGGCTCCAACCGGAAGAAATCCCAATAAAAGCAGTCCAGTGCTCTTTAATTTTATTTTTTCCTTTACAGCAGTTATTCCATGGAATCCCTCGTGAATTATCATTATAATGAAGAAGGAAATCCATACATGAAGTGGGACAGTGATTGGAACTGTTGGAATCTTTACTCCTGGAATGATTGGAGCGATTCCAGAACAGGTCTCGATTCCTGCAATCGTTTTAATTAGAATGTCTATTGCAGTGAAGATTAAGAGAAGCATTGTAAAGCCAGCCAAGCCGAAGAGAGAAAAGGCAAGGCTTACAGGATTTATGGGGAGAGAGGGAAGGTATATGAGAATGAATGATTTGAGGAAGGCTTCCCCAAAAAATAAATTAAATAAAAAATAAATCACGGAAAGAGAAAAAACGAATAAAAGGATTCTTTTTATGCCTCCCAGCTTTTTTCCATAAAGGTAATCTATTGCAATTACTCCAAAACCAAGAATTAAACCTGCTTCAGCCAGAAAATTAATCAGTTTAGGGTATTTCGAGAATTTATTGAACCAGGGAAGTGGCTTTCTTGTCCTGATCATTGAGGCAATAAAGTAGGTTTGGGCTCCAAGGAATCGCTTGAATAAATAAGTGATTACAATGAATACCGCAATAAGAATCCATAGAATTATTGCCCAGTCAAATTCCATTCAAAATCCTTCTTAAAATTCATTTCTTTTCCTTTAAAAAATCAGCAAGAGTTATTGCGCCTGCTTCATCCCTGCCTTCATCCTTTACCTGGTCTTCCTTTTTTTCTCTTAAACTTCTTCCAATAAATTTCTCCAGTTTTCTTATTACTTCATCTGTTGGAGTGAATTTTCCTGACTCAATTCTCTGGACTACTGATTCCTTTTCAAAAATCTTTTCAGCCAATTCCTTTATTTTAAGGTTTCTTTTTTCTCTTTCTTTTCTGATTATCTCTCCAATTCCGTCAATTAACTCCATTTCATATGATTCCGCTCTCTTAAATGGGTTAGGAGAAGGTTTTATTATCCTTGCGGGTTTTTTTGGAGGAGTATGAAGGACTTTTCCATAAGAAGAGCAATCATCACATACATTCATCTTCACTCCATCAGTTGAAATAATGAAAGCATTCTTTCTTGCAATCAGTTTCCCGCAAACCTCACACTGCATAAAAAATAATAGAAATAGAATAAGATTAATAAATTAATGATTTGGCTAGTAATGGAACTAATTAATTTTTTATCCCAAAAAAAGTTTTTTTCGAGTTAAATTTATTAATAAAGAAAGCGTTTTAGTTATTGAAATGGATTGGGAAACAAAAAAAGTGCTTTTATTGATGCTTGGGGTAATTATTATTTTACTGATTACTTGGTACATTGTATTGATAATTACTTACACTCCTCCCTCATATGTTGGAGAGTATACTAATCTTCGACAAACAGACCACGTTTACAACTATCTTTGGCATTTAGATACATAATAGATTCACTTAAACCCTTAACTAAATTCACTTATTTCTTTCGTTTTCTGTCGTTGAAACTTTATCTAAAAAGAGCATGATTAAGTAGGATGCAATACTACTTACTTAATGATTAGAAAAGGAAAAATGCTTTAAATAAGAATTCAAGAAATTTGCCGTGAAGAATAATAGGGAAAGCCTCCAATGAAAAAAATTTGAGATAAAAAAGAAAAAGAAGGTTTTATTTTCTCTTTTTTTTGCTTTTGTCTTTCTGCACAGCGACCCCCCCAAGTGAACAGTGAAATATTCGCCTGTATCTTGGAAAGAAAATAGGAGGAAAGAAAAGGGTTCTTTCCTCAATTCTAAGAGAGTTGGTTGAACTTAGCGGATATAGAATCGGAATAGGCTCACCTTGCTAAGTTCATATATAACTGCGCTTGAGGTTATATTTATATATTTCTCTTTCTTGTTATTAGTTGGGGGAAAACGTTTTGGGAGTAGCTATTGGAGAACTAATTGAAAAAGAAGAAATAGAACTGGATTTACTGGAAGGAAAGATTGTTGGAATTGATTCCTTTAATATTCTTTATCAATTTCTTTCAAGCATCAGGTCCAGAGAGGGAGAGCCATTAATGGACGGAGAGGGAAGGGTCACTTCTCACTTGACTGGATTACTGTACAGGACAAGCAATCTGATTAATCGAGGCATTAAGCCAGTGTTTGTGTTTGACGGAAAGCCATCAAAATTGAAGGAAGATACAAGAAAGAAGAGAAGAAAGATAAGGACTGAAGCAAAAAGCAAGTATGAGAAAGCCAAAAAAGAAGGAAAGACAGAGGAAATGAGGAAGTACGCCCGGCAGACTTCTTCTCTGGATGAGGAAATGATTAAGGAAAGCAAGGAGTTGGTTGAATTTATGGGTCTGCCGGTAATAGAGGCGGCTTCAGATGGAGAGGCACAGATTGCATTCATGGTTGAAAAAGGAGAGCTTTACGGAACAGTAAGCCAGGACTATGATTCACTGTTGTTCGGTTCACCAATACTCTTAAGGAATATAACTGTTACCGGAAAGAGAAAGTTGCCTGGAAAGGATGTTTATATAGAGGTTAAGCCAGAACAAATAAAATTAAAAAGCTTTTTAGAGAAATTAGGAATAAACAGAGAGAAATTGGTCTGGATGGGGGTACTGGTGGGAACTGACTTCAATAAAAAATTTCCAGGCATTGGCCCAAAGACTGCATTGAAGTTAGTCCAGGAAAATGATTCATTTGAAGAAATAATAAAGGAAACAAAATTCAAGCCTGACTTTGATTACAGGGAAGTGGAAAAGATTTTTATGAAGCCGGCATACTCAAATGAATACAGCATTAAATTCAGTGAACCAAAAAGAGACAAGATAATCGAGTTATTGGTTGAAAGGCACGACTTCAATAAGGAAAGAGTCCAGAGTGTAGTGGATAAGCTGGAGGAAAAGGCAGAAGAAAAAGGAAGCCAGACTTCTATAGGGAAATGGATGTAAAAAAACTTTTAATAAAAGTTTTATCAAAAAAACATTGCATACCTTCGGTATACAATAAAAAAGGAGTGATTTAAAATGAATAGAAAAAAGGCAATAATAATGGGGGCTGCAGGAAGGGATTTCCATGAATTCAATGCATACTTCAGGGACAATGAAGAATTTGAGGTTGTTTGCTTTACTGCAGAACAGATTCCAGGAATAGATGGAAGAACCTATCCAAAAGAATTATCAGGAAAACTCTATCCAAAGGGAATTCCAATCTATCCTGAATCAGATCTCCCCAAGCTAATAAAGGAAAAAAAAGTTGATTTGGTGTTCTTTTCTTATTCCGATGTCTCATTCAATTACTTAATGCAGAGGGCATCAATTGCCTTGGCTGGGGGAGCTACATTTAGCATTAATGGGCCAGGGCAGATTCAATTAAAGAGCTCAAAGCCGGTGATTGCAGTCAATGCAACCAGGACAGGCACTGGTAAAAGCCAGACTACAAGATATATTGCAGAAATAATGAAGAAGAAAGGAAAAAAGATTGTTGTAATAAGGGAACCCATGCCTTATGGTGACTTAGTGAAGCAGGCAGTAATGAGGTTTGGAAAGTACGAGGACTTAGAGAAGAATAAATGCACTATTGAGGAAATGGAGGAATACGAGCCACACATAATGAATGGAAACATAGTTTATGCCGGAGTGGACTATGAAAAAATTATCAGGGAAGCAGAGAAAGAGGCTGAAGTGGTTTTATGGGATGGAGGCAACAATGAATTGAGTTTCTATGAAACAGATGCATTGTTTGTAGTGGCTGACCCTTTCAGGGTAGGGCATGAACTGAGTTATCATCCCGGAATGAGTAATTTACTGATAGCCGATGCAGTAATAATCAATAAAGTGAATACAGCTGAAAGGAAAAAGGTTGAGGAATTAAAGGAAAATATAAGAAAGTATAATCCGAATGCAAAAATAATTGAAGCAAACTCTACACTTATAGTGGAAGGAAACGAGGAACTGAAAGGAAAAAAGGTTTTGTGTGTAGAGGACGGTCCTACTCTAACACACGGAGGAATGAATTTAGGAGCCGCATATATGGCTGCAAAGCAGGCTGGAGCTGAAATCGTTAACCCTAAGCCTTTTGCTGTAGGGGAAATAAAGAAGACCTTTGAAAAGTATCCTCACTTGAAGGACGTGCTTCCTGCAATGGGTTACGGAGGCCAACAGGTAAAGGATTTAGAGGAAACAATAAAGAAGGTTGAATGCGATATAGTTTTGGTGGGGACACCGATTGATTTAAAGAAGATAGTAAAGACTGACAGGAAAATGGTTCGAGTAAAATACGATTTAGAGGAAGTGAATCCAGGAGAAATAGAGGCAGTGATTGATGAAAAGTTAGAAAGCTAAGTTAAGCTTAAAAAGAATAAAAGAGTTATTCTAAAGAAATGAATAAAAAAATCGTTCTGATTTCTTTATTGCTGGCTTTATTATTATTTCAGGGCTGCTTACAGATAATGAAGTCGGCTGAAAAAACCACTGTTTATGAGTACAGGGCTAATGGAAGTGTTTTAATTAAGGAAATATATGAGGGAAGACTGGAAAATGATACTGAGGAATGGGAGGAAGACTGCACTAAACTGTTAAGGGAAAGAATTGATTCCTTTATAAGTGACATGAATTCATCCAGGGGAAGGACTCAGGATAAAGAAAAACTGGCTGAACTGGATAAGGCGATTGAAGTATCCCAAGGGATAAGGAATAATACTGCCTGCAGGTTAGTGAGAGATAATTTGGATGGAGTGTTTACTCTTTCAATTGAATTCAGTCCAGAACTCATTCAAAAGATAAATGATTTAAATGAAGAGGAAGTCAGTAAAGGCGGTTTCTCACTGAGCGTAATTGGAAAAAAATTGAATGATGGTTCAATTGAAGTCAGAATCCCTGTAAATAAAGAAGAAGGAGGAATATTTGATTTGGCTCCGGATGCTAGAGAGAAAGCCATAAAGATTAAGGTTGAAGGAAACGTAATAGAGTTGGAACCAAAAGAATACGAGGAAGAGGACGGTTACTATATATTCAGGGATCCAGGGGAATTATATGAGGACGAAATATCCCTGAAGTATGCATTTAATCCTTTTGCGGTATTGTTTGGAGGCATTGGAGAAATAGCTTTATTGGTTGGATTGTTGTTTGGAATACTTCTAATAATAATCTTAATCGTGGCAGTGATAAGCATGAAGAAAAAGCCAGTGAAAAAAGTAGAAATAAAAAGAGGCCATGATTCTACTCCAAAAAAGGAAGAATCAGTTCAGAAACCAGTGGAAGAACTAGAGGAAGTGACATCAGAAACCGTAAAAAAAGAAAAACAGGAGGAAGAAAAAGCTTCCTCAGAACCCCTTAGTGAAGACGATATGGAATTGCTGAGAGTAAAGTTAATGGAGTTATTGAGAGAGGAAATGGGTACAACAGAAATAGAGTTAAAAACAATAACAAAAATCAAGGACGCCTATATGGCAAAAGTAATAATAATGAACAAAATATATTTACTGGAGCTTGACTCAAAACTAAGGATAAAGGACTTCAAAAAAGTCTAATTTTTAAGGTAGGCGCCCTTCAATGGAACAAATACAAAGAATCCCTTCATTGAATCCCTGTTGAATGGCTTATCTTTAATTTTTTCCATTATCATCATCTGCTGGGAGAAGGAGTCTCCTACTGGAGCAACTGCCCTGCCTTTTTCATTTAATTGTTCAAACAATGGTTTTGGAATGAACGGACAGGCAGCAGAAACAAGTATCCTGTCAAAAAGAGCTTTTTCCTCCAAACCTTTACTTCCATCCCCAAGAAATAATTCAATATTCTTGCTTCCGTTTACTTCAAGATTCTTTTTTGCCTGTTCAAATAATTCCTTTACTAATTCAATTCCATACACTTTTCCTTTTTCTCCAACTAATTCTTCAAGCAATGCACAGACATAACCGCTTCCTGCTCCTACCTCCAATACCTTCATTCCTTTTTTTACATCCAATAATTCCATCATTATTGCAATAGTGGAAGGCTGGCTGATTGTTTGATTGAATCCAATAGGAAAAGCGTTATCAGAGTAAGCTTGCTCTTTCATGTGTTGAGGAAAAAAGACTTCTCTCTTTAATTTCAGGAAGGCATTCTCTAATTCAATTGATTCAATTGCCCCTGAAGCTTTCATGAAGTACACTAATTGCTTTCTTTTTTCAGTGAAAGCGTCTTCTTTCATTTATTTTCCCTCTTCTTTACTTCAGCCATTAATTCCTGTATTTTTTTGTAGGAGTCCAGTTCTTCTTCCTTCATTACAGCAGTAGAGGCAATATTACTCAAATCAAATTTCTTGGTAATTATCAATGAATGGGTATCCAAGACTGCTTTCGTCTTTTCTAAAACTAACGCTTTTTTCTTTAATTCTTGTTTTTCCTTTCCCTTGTCTATAATGAGGTATTCTTTCTTGCTTCCGACTGCCTTGAATGGAGAGTGGCTCAATTCAATTAAATCCAATCCCATTCCATGGATTTTTTCCAATACTTCGTCCCTTATTTTTTCTCCGAATAATTCTTTCTTCTTTTGAAGCTGTGATTTATAGAATTCTTCCAGTAAATTCTTTTCCAGAATTAAATCAGTCTTCAGGACTTCCTCTAACTTCTTTGCTGTTTCAAGAGAAGTAGAAGCCCCGTGCTCAAACCTATAGAGAGATTCTTTTGCCAGACCCACTCTTTCAGCCAGTTTTTCAAGTGAGAGCTGAAGTTCCTTTCTCTTATCCCTTAATTTATCTGCATTGATTTCCACTATCCCTCTTCCCTTAAAGGATTTAACATACGGAGAAAAGGAAGAAAGCATTGAAGTAAAGGTGGAGAAATTCATTACCGGAATGGAATACCTTTCATAAGTCATTCCGTTCTTTAAAACAAATTTTTTTGTTTTCTCTCCTATAATTAATACCATTGCATTGAATGCATTCCCTACCTTCAATAATTCTTCTGCCTGTTCTGGCCTTACTCCATCAATATTGGAATAGACTTTTATTATGAGGCTTAATCCATTTCTCCTTGCAACCAAATCAAAGCATGAATTGGAATCAATAAATGAATTAACAGTAAATCCGTTTTGTTTCAGAAAAGAAATTACTTTTGCCAGCAGTATTTCTCTCATTTCAATTCCTTCTACAATAATCCCAAAAGGAATGCAATTAAACCCAAACCCATTCCAATCTTGCTGTAGGCTTGGCTTTTCCTGAAATTTCTTCCTTGAAGTAATTTAACTGAATACATTAAGGAAATAACTGCAAGAACCATAAAGAAAAGATAAAAGACATTGTTTAATCTATTCCAGTAAAGAGGAATAAACCCGATAATTATTGCCCCCAAATAAAGAATCAGAATAAAGTGATTCAGTACTGGGAAAGAGATTTTTTGCGGGAGAGTAATTTTTACTCCTTTTTCTGTTTCAAGGTCCTCCATGTCCTTGGTTATTTCCCTTCCTGCATTGGATAGCAATGCAGAAAAGAATAACACAAGTGGAAGACAGAACCACATTTCAATCAATGCCCCGTAAATTATGGTAAAAGCAACACTGAAAGCAACAATCCAGTTTCCAATGAATTTATATTTTCCCAGAAAACCTGAATAAAAAATCAAGAGCAGGGAAAAAATTATTGCTACAATGAATGCAGTGAAGTGAATAAAGTAAGAAATAATTATTCCTGTTAAGAATAATATAAATGAATAATAAAGGGCATTCATTCTGCTGATATTTCCTTTTACTAATGCCCTTTCTTTTTTTGCTTTCCTGTCTATTGCAAAATCAAAGTAATCATTTATTGTCTGGCCTCCGGCACAGACAAAGAATACTGCAAGCATTGCATACATTACAAGAAGGTTACTGAATTGAATTGAACCAATTGCCAGAGAATAACCAATGAATGCTCCAATTGCTGCAATAAAACAATTCGTTGGACGGATTATGAGAAAGTAATCTTTTAGATTCATTTTAAACCTTTTTAACAGCCTTTCTCTTTAACCTCAATCTCTTTGAACTACATTTCCTGCACTTAGAGGGTTTTTTCCCTGGAGAAGCCTTGTTCTTTGCATTACACTTCATGCAAATCCATACATTGCTGAAAATCCTTGCTTCAGCCTGCTCAAATTTAGCCATTTTTTTATTTCACCTTAAAAAACAAGTAACACTAAGAATTTATAAACAATTATACATAGGATTATTTAATATCTTAAACCTAATTAATTAAAAAGAAATGAGTTTAATATTCTTTCTATAGCAATGCTCCGATAGTGTAGCCGGTTAAGCATTCAGGCCTTTCACCGCCCTTTTCTTTTAGAAAAAGAAAAGTGCAGGTTGCCCAAAAGAAAAAGGGATTATTTATTATCCGCGGAAGATAGCCTGTGACCCGGGTTCGAATCCCGGTCGGAGCATTCAACCTCCAGTTAAAAAGCACCCAAAACTCTTAAAAAGAAAAGAAAAAGGGTGTTTTGGTATGACTGGAGAAATTAATTCTTTTCACAATTTCCAAAAAATCCATGAAAATTTAGTGAAAAGGTATCAGGAAGACGAAACTATTTCTAAAGAAAACAAGGCACTACTAAATAAATACCTTCAATCCCTCTACAACGATGACATAAAGCTTTCAAGAGTAAATAAAGTATTCTATCAAACCTATTTCTTAACCAAAAAAATCAATAAGGACTGGAGTAAAGTAACAAGAGAAGACTTAGAAAACCTG
>JBDRIL010000027.1:0-6329 GCA_043815885.1 archaeon
TTGTCGTTCCTATGTTAAAGAAAGCCAAAGCAAGTACCCCGAATAACAAAAAGTTTATGTAATTTAATGCATTGATTCCAGCAAAGCTTTCAGCCCCGCTGTAGTGAAAGAAGCCGTAATAGATAAGCAGTAATGGAACCATTCCAAGTACTGGATTAACTAAATTCGACAAGAAATACCCTGCCTTGAATCTAATGGCTAACTTTAATTCTTTTACCGTTATTGCATAGGTATCTAAAATCAATTTATTCATTTTAATTCACCCAAAGAAGAAAACAATTCCATTATTTTGTGAAAGCTTTCTTTTGATTCAACAGCAATAATTTTTCCTTGGCTCATTAAGGCAATCCTGTCGCATAACTCTTCAGCTTCTTCCATGTAATGGGTAGTGAGAAGAATTGTTTTATTCATGTCCTTTATTTCTTTTCTCATTCTTTCTGCAATGTTTGGGTCTAGACCCAAAGTTGGTTCATCCAGGACAAGTATTTTTGGTTCATGAATCAGGCATCTCGCTAATGCAAGCTTTGACTTCATTCCAATAGAGTAATTTTCAACAAAATCAAATAATTCTTCATTCAGCCCAAGCATTTTTCCCAATTCATCAATCCTCTGCTCTAAATTATTCACTCCGTAAATCCTTCCAAAATATTTCAGGTTATCATATCCAGTCATCCTGTAATAAATCATTTCATATCCAAGCATTAATCCGATATTCATTTTTTCCTGTTCTGGAGGCTTTCCATTAATCTTGATTGTTCCATCTGTTGGCTCAAGGATTCCAGTAATTAATTTAATCAAAGTAGTCTTTCCTGCACCGTTAGGACCTAACAGCCCTAAAGTTTCTCCTTCAAACACCTCTAAATTCACTCCATTTACTGCAATAAGGCTTTTGTGCTTTGGAAACAATAAATCAAGAGAAGATTTTGCCTTGACTCTTGAACGGAATTCCTTCACTGTATTTTTGACTTTTATTACTGGTTCTTTGTTCATCTAAAACAACCTTTTTAAATTAATATCAAAGGACAAAAATATGGAAACGGATTTGTCCTTTGATAGCTATCAAAAGACATTAAAAAAGGTTCATAGTTAATATCTTTTGATATAACATAAATTAAATATTTTTATAGTTATTAAATCTTTCGTGAGTTTATGCAACTATCTATAGTAATCCCTGCCTATAATGAAGGAATGGCTATTGAACAGACATTAAGGCACACATTGAAAGAAAAAGAAAATTTGAGGAAGGCAGGAATAAACAGAACAGAAATAATTGTAGTTAACGATGGTTCGACTGATTCAACCGAAGAAAAGATAAAAAAATTCAATGGAAAAAACGTTAGACTAATTTCCCATGAAACAAACAAGGGCTATGGCGCTACATTAAAGACAGGCTTCAATAACTCTAAAGGAGAATTGATTGCTTTTTTTGATGCTGATGGCACTTATCCAATAAACAGGTTAAGTGATTTATGCAGGAAATTGATTGAAGAAAATGCGGACATGGTGATTGGTTCAAGATTAGACAAAGGCACTAAAATGCCAAGGCAAAGATATTTTGGAAATAAGTTCTTTGCATTTTTTCTTAGTTTTCTTTCTTCCTCAAAGGTAATAGACATTGCTTCTGGAATGAGGGTCTTCAAGAAAAAATTAGTTAATCAATTCAATTCCCTTCCAGATGATTTGACTTTCACGCCAGCAATGAGTGCAGAAGCAGTCCATGAAGACTGGAAACTGCTTTATGTTCCGATTTCCTATGGGAGAAGAATTGGTGAATCAAAACTTAATTCCTTTCAGGAAGGAATCAATTATATTTTCTCAATACTGAATGTAGTTAAGCTCTACAATCCACTGAAATTGTTTGGATTAATTGGAGTTTTATTTGTTCTGGCGGGATTAACACTGTTTTCTCCCTTCATACTTCATTCCATTCCAATAACTGAATTTGGGGTAAGAAGAATATTTTTCATTATTACTTTTTTCCTGATTGGAGTAAACCTAATATTCTTTGGTTTCATGGCTAATTTCATGGTGAAATTATTTTACGAGAAGCTACATACTGCAGTTGCATACAAATGGGCTTATGATAGATTCTTCTTAACCAGATATAATATATTGGGATTGATTTTCTTTTTTATCGGGCTTGGAATAATTTTTAATTCACTTATCTTTTCTCATTGGCTGATTCCAGTAATGGGAATCCTTCTCGTATTGATTGGGGTTCAATTGGTTGCAAGCAGCATGATAGTAAGGATTCTGAAGGAATTGTATGAAAAGAGAATAAAAATTAATGAATGATTTGCAATGAAGATTTCTTTTATAAGTAATGGTTCAGTAATTGATTGCTTTCCTCCTTTTACTGGAGGCATTGAGGCACTTGAATTCGATTTAATAAAAGAATTAAAGCGCAGAGGGAATTCAGTTCAATTATTTGCCTCCCAATCCACTCTTCCAAATTCAGTTAATATTGGTTTTAATTGGATATGGAATGAAAGACTCCACAATTTCACTTCAATGATGAATTGTTATTTCAAAAAAAGAAAAATTAATGGAGACTTAATTCACGCACATTATCCTTTAACAGCAATCCCTTTTTTAGGATTGAAGCCATTAATCTACACTGAACACAATTGGTATAATCTTCCAGGAATGGATTTCCACAGAACCTTTTTCACTCGATTTTTTGATTCAACGCAAAAAAAAGTGTACGAGAAAGCAGACAGAATAATTGCATTAAGCAGCGAAATAAAGAAAATAATTGAATCAAAAACTAATCCAGAAAAAGTAGTTCTAATCCCTAATTTCGTTAATACAAAAAAATTCTCTCCATCCAAAAAAATTCCAAACAGAATTATTTTTGTGGGGAGGCTGGAGAAAGAAAAAGGGATTGATTTGCTTTTAAATGCATTGAAGGGTGAAAAAGATTATGAGTTATGTATAATTGGAGAGGGTTCTGAGAAAAAAAATCTGCAGGAATTAGCTTCAAAAAATAAAGTTAATGCAACTTTTAAGGGCTTAATTCCGCATTCAGCACTGAATAAAGAATTTGCTTCTGCCTCAATATTTGTTTTGCCTTCCTTCTTTGAGGTAATGCCTGTTGTGGTTTTGGAAGCACTTTCTTCTGGTTGTGCGGTAATTGCCTCTGATGCATTTGGAATCAGGGATGAGATTGAAAATGAGAAGGATGGACTGGTTTTCAAAAAAGGAAATCTGCAACAATTAAAGGAAAAACTCAATTTGCTTTTGAAGGATGAAAACAGAGTTAAATTACTGGGAAGAAATGCTAGAGAAAAAGCCTTAAAGGAATTTGATGTACAAATAATTGCAGAAAAAACCGAGAAGTTATACAGGGAGGTTCTTGAGTAATGCAGAAAGAATTATCAAAGGAGTTATTGGATGTTCTTGCTTGCCCTTCATGCAAGGCAGATGTGAATTATCTAAGGAAGCAGAATAAACTGGTTTGCGTTAAATGCAAGAGGCAGTACAAAATTGAAGACGGAATTCCAATAATGTTGCTGGAAGAGTGAATGACCAAAATCAGTAAAGCTTAAAAATACTTGTTATATAAACATATATAACATAACTGGTGTTTTGTATGGTTGGAAAACAGATGCAAATATTGCATTACCCTAGGCTTGATACAGTGCTGATGGTGGAGAAATTCATAAAAGAAAACAGCGGCGAGTTTAAAAAACGCGCGCTATGGGAGAACCTGCCAAAAAAAACAATGTACCAAACATTCTGTGTCATCTTTGATTACTTGCTTGACTCTGGCAAAATTGCTGTTGACAGGGAAAGACATATTGCATGGATTTGGAACCCTACTCTAGTGAAAAAATATCTTTCAAGAGAAGACTTGGCTTGGAGGCATTCAAAATGATTCTTCCATGCAAAATCAGGTTTGCTGAAGAGAAAGTAAAAAAAGCCTTTGAGGAATTACAGCAATCTAAAACTGAAGACCAACAATTATATAGATTCTTAAATCAAGCATTCAAGAATATAGAGGAAAACGCTTTTTGTGGGATCCAGATACCAAAACGCCAGATCCCGAAAGAATTCCTAAGAAAATATGGGATTGATAACTGCTGGAAATATAACCTGCCTAATGCATGGAGGCTTCTTTACTCAGTAGCCAGAGAAGAAGTGTTAGTGGTCAGTATTATTCTTGAATGGAAAAAACACAAGGAATACGAGAGAAGATTTGGCTACAAAAAAAGCTAAAAATAAAAAAGGTAAAAACAATGAAGATTCATTCTGATTCAATCCATGTAAGAACCAAAAAAGAATTGGAAATAGTGAATATTTCTGGCGAAGTTGAAAAAATCCTCTCTAACTCCAAATTATCCAATGGAATAATCTCCTTGTTTGCTGTTGGCTCTACCTGTGCTTTGAGTTGCATTGAATTCGAGCCAGGCTTGCTAAAAGATTTCCCAAGATTTTTAGAGAAAGTAATTCCAAAAAATAATTCCTATGAACACGAACTGACCTGGCATGACGGCAATGGCCACAGCCATGTGAGGGCAACTCTCTTAAAACCCGATTTAACTGTACCATTCAAGAACGGAGAAATTTTGACTGGGACGTGGCAGCAAATAATTTTAATCGAATTAGATACGCATGGAAGAGACAGAAGAATTGAAGTACAGATTTTAGGTGAATGAATTACCCCGCGTATTTATTAACTATGTCTTCTTTAACTCTATGGAGGTTTGATAGAACACTCCAGCAAAATCTTTTTGATATTGATTCATTTGCTTCTTCTCTTGCATTAACAAGCAATCTAATCGATTCTCTGATTCTAGTGACGGCTTTCTTTTCTCCAGGAGCTTTAGCAAAGCTAGTGTAATAATTGTGCAGGCTTACTAATTTCTTGATTATTCCAGTCAAATTATTTTTATTGTATTCTGTTTTGCTTACAACCAATTTCAGTGCCTTGGAGACAAGATTTGAATCCATAACCATCCTTTTGTCTTGTTCCTGGATTTGTTTCCACCTATCATAGAAATATTTCTCTCTTGTCCTAGTGAATTCATTCCTTCTATCCAGTTCCTTGTTTCTTTTTCCCAGTCTTGCCTTTGCTCCCACTAAACAGGCATTTGTGGCAACCCAGTTCTTTTGATTGAATTGAGTTATCGTCTTTTGAATCATGTCCAAAAATTCTGTTTTAAGTTCAGCTCTAACTCTTCTGAATTTTTTCATTATCATTCCAAATTCTTTCTCTAGAGTTATCCTTTCTGTTCTACTCAATTGTAATGCTCCTCTGACAACAGGCCTTTTTTTAGTTAACCCATACAGAAATCTATTATATCTGCCAATGATGTCAAATAATTCCCTGTTTTTTTTCATCTCTCTTACATTAGAATCAATTATATGTCTCTGCTGTCTTAAAGCTTCTTTGATGGAAGGAACCTTTACTCTGACTGGTATCTTTATATATCCTGCTTTTGCTCCAGGCGCTCTCCCATATCTGACAGAAAAAAGATTGACTCGCCCTGTTCTTCTGTCAAAACGAACCCCTAATCTTCTTCCACTTAATGGCTCTACTCTTTTCTTCATATTAAAAAATTAGTTATTTCTCTTATTTAACTATATCTACAAACAGCTCTTCACGAAAGCTAAAAAACATGGATTAGGTTTTAGTGGGCGAGAAGTAAACTCTGGATGAAATTGAGTGGCGAAAAAGAATTTATGCTCTGGAAGCTCCAGAATCTGCATTATTGGAACCTTTTTGGCTCTCCCGCTGAAGACAATTCCCTTTTCCTCAAATCTTTGAATGTATTCTGGGTTTAATTCATACCTGTGCCTGAACCTTTCTCTTATTACTTTCTTTTTTCCATATAACTTGAATGCAATTGTATTGCTCTTCAACTGTACATCAAACCCGCCAAGTCTCATTGTTCCGCCCAATCCCTCTAACTTCTTTTGTTCTGGCAGTAAATCAATTATTGGTTCGCTTGTTTTTGGTTCAACTTCAGTTGAATTTCCTTTCCTTAAACCCAAAACATTTCTTGCAAATTCAATCAGCATTAACTGGAATCCCAAACACAACCCAAACAAGGGAATATTCTTTTTCCTGCAGTATTCAATACATTTAATTTTTCCCTCTATTCCTCTCTTTCCAAATCCCCCTGGAACGACCAGACCATTTACTCCCTTCATTTCCTTTTCTACACTTTTTTTTCCTTTCTCTATCTCGCTTGTCTCCAGCCATTTTACTTTTACTTTAACATTCAATTCAGCTTCACAGTGCTCTAATGCTTTCAAAATACTAATATAGGAATCCTTCAATCCAGTGTACTTTCCGGCAATAGCAACAGTAATTTTTTTCTTTG
>JBDRIL010000028.1:0-10606 GCA_043815885.1 archaeon
CCGTCCCCGCAACCAATATCCAGAAGTTTTCCTTTTTCTCCGTTAATCATTGAGATGGTTTTATTCAGTCTGTCCCTGAAGACAGAGTAATAGTCTTCATTAAATCTATTGGAATAAATTTTTTTGTTCTTTTCAGAGAGGTCCATGCAGAAAAAATAGTTCCAGGTAAAGAATAAATAGATATCCCACAGAATACAATACTTAAAAGGAAGTGTTATTGAATTGAGTGCATTAATCTGGATTTTAGGGGCAACGATTATTACAAGTCTTGTTGCATTTATAGGAATTTTTTCCTTATGGATGAGCAAGAATTCATTGAATAAGATTCTGCTGATACTGGTTGCGTTTTCTGCTGGAGCATTACTGAGCGGGGCCTTCTTTCATTTATTGAGTGAGGCGCTTGAAGAATTGGATACAACAACTGCATTCATTTACTTATTTATTGCATTCATACTGTTTTTCCTGATTGAAAGAATTCTTCACTGGCATCACTGCCATGACGGAGAATGTGACGTGCATTCATTCACTTACATGATTTTATTGGGAGACGGGATTCATAACTTTATTGATGGATTAATTATTGCTGCAAGCTTTATGGTTGACATTGGTTTTGGGATAATTACCACCTTGTTAATAATTGGCCACGAGGTACCGCAGGAACTGGGGGATTTTGGGATATTGGTTTACGGAGGATTTTCCAGAACAAAGGCACTGGTTTTCAATTTTTTGAGCCAGCTCGCGTGTGTTATTGGAGGATTGATTGGGTTCTTTCTTTCCCAATCACTGGGGTTTACTGTACTGCTTTTGCCTTTTGCTGCAGGAGGATTTATTTACATTGCCGCAAGTGACTTGATTCCTGAACTGCATAAAGAGGCCAGCCTCAAGAAATCAATGATTTCATTTGCATTCTTTATTATCGGAATATTGTTTACCTTTTCAATTAAAATTATTTTTGAAGGCTGAAAAATTTGGATTAATTTAGCTTTCAACCTATAAAAAAGAAAATAAATATAAAGAGAAACAAGCTAATTATTGTCTATGAAAAAAATAGATTTAATTTTCTTTATCAGTATCATGATTTTTCTTTTTTTGGTTGGATGCATTCAAACGCCTCCACTTATATGTGAGGATGGAATCCACGCCCCTGGAGAAAGCTGGAGTGTCAGATGCAATACATGTGGTTGTGGCAGGGATGGAATAATCATTTGTACTCAAGCATATTGCCCTACTTTTTGCGCTGACGGCATACACTCAGTTGGAGAAAGATGGTTGGCTGAAGATGGATGCAATACATGTACCTGCACTAAAACAGGGATTGCCTGCACTGAAATGTATTGCGTTCCTGAAGGGGACTTTGAGGTTCATGAATGGGGCGTAATGGCTGGCTGTAGCGAGAGCGATGGTTTTTTTGTTACTTCAAGGCCAAAGCAATTGCTTTTAGTGAGACAACCTGTTGTATACATTCATTCTGGAGAGGGGATTGAATCATTTGATGCAAGCTTTGAATTTAATGAAGGAAACCCGACAGACACTTATCCAGAAGCAGTAGTTGAAGGAAAAAAAGTTGAATGGAATAATGTAAGGATTGTGGATTCCTGTGGAGAGCCTGCGGTAAGGAGTGTTAAAGGATTTGTTCCTTTGGAGGAAATAATTGATGAATTAAATGATGTTGATGCTGATTGTTTGGAAGTTGGAGATGAAAAGAACAGATTTCTTTTCTATGAAGGGGAAATGGGCTTTGAAAATCCAATAGAGGCAGAAGAAATTTTGGATGAGAATAAAGTGAAAGTAAAAAATAATGCTGATTATTCAGTATTCAATTTGTTTTTTGTTTCAGGCAAAGGCGATTTCATGAATCCAATACATCTTTCCGGAAGAGTGGAAGAATTGAAGGCAGGAGAAGAAAAAACAATTGAATTGAATGAAGAGGATAAGAGCAATTTTATTAGAGAGGATTTATTGGAATTGGGTTTCACTGAAAAGGAAACCAATGCATTTACTTCTCTTTGGGATTATTCCTTTTTTAATCCAACGAATACCGGATTCGAGCAAGTGGTTTATAGGCTTCCGCAAGAGAAGTATGATGAATTAATTGAATCTTTTTACAATCCCAAGCCAAAAAAAGAAGTAAGGGCATTATATGTTTTATTTGATTTAAGTTGAAAGAGGAGATTGATACAAATCCCTTTTTAATTTTTTACTGTTTCTTTTAAACAAAAAAAAGAAAAAAAGAAAGGCCTTTTTTTTATTGGCCTTTTACTTGCATGTAAGCCTGAGCGAATACAGTGTAGGAAGTAACGAGTACAATGAATGCCGCGATAGCTGAACCAATGTATGGAATAATTGAAAGAACTAATGATAGTATTCCTCCGTAAATTATTACTATGATCCATGAAATAATGTAGGGGCCGGTTAAAACTGTTTTAAGTACTTCTCCTACCTTGAATGCTGCGCCAAACCTGTTCTCTTTTGCGTAAAAGATTACTGCCATTGGCGTAATGAATGCTGCAACAACTGCCAGAATTACTCCAATGATTAAAGGAATGCCTCCTGCTGCAAGTAGTTCAGGAATCAGGCTAAAGAATTGCGTCTGTATTGCCATCATGTTTCCTGACTCCCATACCGTCATGGGAATCTTATCGAACAGCACTGCAAACATTCCAGCCACGCCTAGCGCCAAAAAGATAAATGCAGGAATCATGTAGATTATGTCAATGATGAAAACCACTATTCCTTTTACTATTATGTCGCCCCAGTTATCCCATTTAGGCAAGGCATTGTCTTTTCCAAAAGTCTTTTGAGCGCTTTTGACTGCATAACCTGCTGGAACAAATATATTCACTACTGGAATGATTGCCATTATTATTCCAATTACTAACGCAGTTAAGTCAGTAAAAGGCCTTTTAATCGCTTCAACGTAATCAACCATTTTCTTTACCTCCAAGAAATTGATTCTAATAAATTAGATTAATTCTCCTTTTAAATGGTTTCTTTCCTTTAAAAATGAAGAAAATAAGAAAGAATTAAATATCAGTTATTATCATACTATTTTCATGCACTTAAAGGAAAAGATTTTTGCGGCAGGAATTGCAGTTGTTTTCTATTTTTTAGTGGCTAACATATTTGGAGAGTTTTTAATTGGTTTAATGATTGTAGGAATAATTGCAATGATGCTTGGAGCATTCTTTGTAAAGGTTAATGCAATAAACACTGGATTAATGGGGGGAGGAATTCTTGCTTTAATGCATCTCTCATACCTAACTATCTCCCAAAAGTCAATGGAAAACAACGTAGCGCTTGTTATAGCTTTTATTGTATTGGTTGGGGTTGCTTACTTCAAGTTCTCCAAAAAACCAGAGGAACTTTCCCTGGAATAATTAAATTACCTTTAACTTCTTTCCGACTTTTTCAATTGAGGCAAGAGCCTTATTCAAGTCATCCTTTGTCAGGAGAGCACTCATTTGAGTGCGGATTCTGGATAGTTCCTTTGCAACCATTGGATAAACTATTGGTGTAGCGAATAATCCTTCTTCCTTGAATAGGACTTCAGACATCTTTTGAGCCTTCTCTGGTTCTCCGGTAATTAATGGAATGATTGGGGTTTCGCTGTTTCCTGTATTGAATCCAAGGGACTGGACTTCTTTCTTGAAGTAATTAGTGTTATCCCATAAATTTTTTACATGCCGGGGTTCTTTTTCAACTACCTCTATTGCAGCAATGCATGCTGCCACTAAACCCGGAGGATGGGCAGTGCTTAAAAGCCAGGTACGGCTTTTATTGTAGGCAAATTCAATTAATTCCTTGCTTCCGGCAATCGTTCCTCCAAATACCCCGAAGCCCTTGCTCATGGAACCGCCTTCAATGTGGATCTTTCCCTGCAAATTAAAGTGATGAACTATGCCTCTTCCATCTCCTAAAACTCCTTCTCCGTGGCAGTCGTCAACAAAAACCATTGCTCCATGGGAATCAGCCAATTCAACTATTTCTGGTAACTTCGCTATATCTCCGTCCATTGAGAAAACCCCGTCAGTAAGTATTAGAATTCTATTGAAATTCTTTTTCTCTGCTTCATTCAATAGCTTTTCCAAGTCGCCCATGTCATTGTGCTTGTAAACAGCTCTTTCTGCCTTGCTCAGCCTTACTCCATCAATAATGCTTCCGTGGCTTAGTTGGTCTGAGATGACTAAATCCCCTTCTCCAATCAATTGAGGAATCAATCCAGAATTAACTGCAAAGCCTGTCTGGCAGAGAAGAGAAGCTTCCACTCCTTTAAATTTAGCAAATTTTTCCTGGAATTCTTCATGAAGAGTCATTGTTCCAGAAATAACTGGAACTGCGCCAGCTCCTACCCCAAATTCCCTTGTGGCTTTAAGAGAGGCTTCAATTAATTTTGGATGAGTAGCTAAACCCAAATAATTGTTTGCACACAAGAGCAATACTTCTTTTCCGTCCACTACTGCATGAGGCTGGGACTTGGATTGAAGGACTCTTACAATCCAGTTAAGGTTGTTTTCCTTCAGTCTTTCAACTTCTTCCTTTAGAAAGCTTGTGGGATTTCTATTCATTAATAATTCCTCCGGATTTCTTTGAGATAAAGAAAAGCTATTGCCGAAAATGATTTTAAAGGCTAATAATGCAAAACTGAAAAAATCGCTGATTAACGAAATCAGAATAGACGGATACTTAATGCTTTATATTATTGTTTGAATAAAGATTTAATTTCATGAAAGACAAAATGATGGCAGTATTAAAGGAAAAACCAGGAAAGGGTTTTACTGTAAAGGATGTTCCCATTCCAAAAATTGGAGTAAATGATTTGCTTGTAAAGATTGGAATTGATTCTTTTTGTGGGACGGATTCACACATATATGAATGGGATGCCTGGAGCCAGAGCAGAATCAAGCCTCCCCAGATTGGAGGCCATGAAATGGGGGGAGAGGTAATAGAGATAGGAAAGAATGTGGAAGGATTCGAGGAAGGGGATTATGTTGCTGCTGAAACCCATATATTTGATGATACATGCTATCAGTGCAGGATTGGAAACAGGCATATATGCGAGAACGTAAAGATTCTTGGGGTGGATGTAGATGGCGTGTGGGCAGAATATGCAAAGCTTCCAGCAAAAAATGCATGGAAAGGCAATCCCAGTATCCCAAAGGAATGGGTTTCAGTACAGGAGCCTTTTGGGAATGCAGTTCACAC
The DNA here is from genome assembly GCA_043815885.1 of archaeon. Taxonomy (GTDB): domain Archaea; phylum Iainarchaeota; class Iainarchaeia; order Iainarchaeales; family 1-14-0-10-31-34; genus JBDRIL01. The sequence continues at coordinate 5,203 of JBDRIL010000028.1, forward strand.
AGTATTTAATGGAAACAATACTGGTGTTTCAGGAAACACTGTATTAATTGCCGGTTGCGGCCCGATTGGAGTTTGTGCTATTGCAATTGCAAAGGCAGCAGGAGCAGAAAAAGTAATTGCAACAGAGATAAATGATTTCAGGATTAAACTGGCAAAAAAAATGGGTGCTGATAGTGTATTGAATCCAAAGGAAGTGAATATAGCGAAGGAAATCCTTTCAATGACTGACGGAAGGGGGGTTGACCTTTTCTGTGAGATGTCAGGGAATGCAATGGCATTAAATCAGGGTTTAGGAGCGGTAAGGCCTGGAGGAAGGGTTTCAATTCTAGGGGTATTTCCTGATTCACTTAATGTGGATATAACAAAGGATATTGTATTCAAGGGAATAAATATTCAGGGAATAAATGGAAGGCTTATATGGGATACATGGATAAAGACTGATTCATTGCTTGGAACAAAGAAGGTCGATATAAGTCCAGTAATAACCCATAAAATGAAGTTGGAAGAGGCAAACAAGGCAGCAGAATTAATGAAGACAGGGAACTGCAGCAAGATCCTGCTTTATCCCTGAATTCAATTAATAAACCTTTTTCTTTTTCTTTAATTAAAATGCTTGAAAAAATCAGGTTAAAGAGAGAACTGGGATTGCTGGAGGCAGTACTCTGCGGGATAGGAATAATTCTTGGAGCAGGAATATATGTATTGATTGGAGAAGCCGCAGGAGTAGCAGGAAATGCCATATGGCTTTCATTCCTTATTGCTGCAGTGGTTGCTGCTTTTACTGGACTGAGTTATGCTGAACTTGCTTCACTCTACCCCAAAGCAGGAGCAGAATTTGAATACACTAAACATTCATTCGGAAAAAGGATTGGATTCATTGTCGGATGGATGACTATTGTTGCAGGAATTATTTCTGCTGCAACAGTTGGACTGGGTTTTGGAGGATACTTTGAAGCATTGACTGGAATTCCAGTAGCCTTTGGGGCAATAGGAATAATTGCACTGAGTTCATTTATTGTATTTTACGGGATAAAGCAGTCTGCATGGATTGCAGGAATCCTGACAGTAATTGAAACGCTTGGACTGCTTATAATTATCTTTATTGGACTGCCTTACATTGGTTCAGTTAATTTAATGGAGTTCCCTGAAACAGGTTTCACTGGAATTCTTACTGCTTCTGCACTGATTTTCTTTGCATTCATTGGTTTTGAGGAAATAGTGAGAATGAGCGAGGAAACCAGGAATGCAGAAAAAGTAATTCCAAAGGCATTAATGATTTCAATAATAATTACTTCAATAATTTACGTTCTTGTCGCGGTTGTTGCAGTGAGTGTTGTTCCATGGAATGAATTAGCTGAATCAAGCGCTCCACTTGCAGATGTTGCAGCAAAGGCATTGGGAAGCGAAGCATTTTTGATACTGGGAATAATTGCATTGTTTTCAACTGCAAACACTGTACTGCTTATATTGCTTGCAACCTCCAGAATAGTTTATGGAATTGGAGAGGATGAAGACATCCCGCATATTGTTGCAAAAATCCATCCAAAGACAAGGACTCCGTATATTGCAATTGCATTGGTATTTATTGCGACAGTCATATTCGTTTTCCTTGGAAGAATTGATTTTGTTGCATATGCAACTGATTACGTATTGTTTCTTGTATTCATTGTAATAAATGCCGCAGTAATAGCAATGCGCTTCAAGGAACCCAATACAGTAAGGCCTTTCAGGATTCCATTCAATATAGGAAGGATTCCAGTTACAGCAGTACTGGGGATAATTACCTGCATTGTATTAATCGGACAAATCCTTCAGATTCATCTTGATGTAATCATTACTTCCTCAGTAATCATAGTTATTGGATTGGCATTCTATGAAGTAGCAAGAATAAGACATCATAAGGGACTATAAGAAAAAGCTTCTATTTTAAAAAATAATTCATTCAAATTAATTAAGAGAATAATTTTTTGGAGGAGAAAAAAATGAATTACGTGAAAGTGATTATTGCTGCAATCCTGTTCCTGATAATTGCACAGATAATTCATTCAGTTGGAGCAATGGTCTCAATGGGTTATTACATGGATCCAGCATACTTTGCAGTGTGGAGCAAGATAATGATGCCTTCAGAGTCCGCGCCTCCAATGGAATTCTATTATTTTTCAGTTGGCTTTGGATTGATTGCAGCATTACTCTATGCCGGAATCTATGGAGTAATAAAGAACGGCATTCCAGGAAAGAACTGGATGAATAAAGGACTGAGCTATGGATTCATTTTATTCTTAGTGGCAACAATTCCTTCAAGCCTCTCAATGATTCTGCTCATCAACCTTCCATTAATGCTTATAGTACTATGGACAATAGAAGGATTAGTGATTTCCCTCTTAGGCGGAATAGTAATAGCTAAAATGATTCAGTGAAACTGAAACAAGGGGAATAAATCAATTTAAAAAGGATTATTTCCAAAATTCTTTATTGTTTTATCAAAAGCCCTGATAGTCTAGCGGTTAGGATGCGGCCCTGTCGCGACCCCTTTTTCTTTTAGAAAAAGAAAAAGTGGTACGTTATCCCAAAAAGAAAAACGTAATTGTTATCGCAGCTAGGCCGCGACTCGGGTTCGATTCCCGGTCAGGGCGTTTTAACCCCACAAATTAGTTAAAACATGTTTTTTGTGGAGTTAACTGATTGCCTGTGTTTCCGTACTGGGCATAAAAAAAAGAAAAAAAAAGAAATCAGGCTACAATCATTTTTTTTAGGTCTACTTTTCTGACACCTATTTCGAGGGTTCCGGAAGCCTTTCCTTTTATTAGTTGGCCTCCTTGTGGAGTGAAGCCTGTCTTGGTTATGGAGACCCTTATAAGGGTAGTGAAGTTTCCTGCATTGGATTTCTGTATCTTGCCGCTTATGGCATTAACCTGGAATTCTTCTTTGGCACTCATTTTTTCAATGCTTCCTCTTGGGCCATTTGAAACCAGTTCAAATTCCTTTATTTTGCCGCAAGCGCTAACCAAAAAGCCATAACCAATATCCTGTTCTTTTGCAAGATTCTGCAGTCCTTCAATTATATCGGAACCATCCTTCAGCATTAAAGCAAACATGTTTTCGGTCATAAAAACCTCCTTAAAAAAAATTATTGGGGGCATCAAAAAGCCCCCTTAGATGAAAGAAATTTTTATTATTTATTCCATTTCTTCGGTTTCTTTCTTTTTCTTGGTCTTTCTTTTTGCCATTAAGGATTCCTCCCCTTTTTTAAATAGGCAGAATCGGCGTTTTGCTAGAATCAGTTTCAAGCCGCCACAGCAAAAAAGCTGCCACGCCTTAATCAATGTTGCCTCTTAATCAGTATTTAAATATATCTAATATCAAAAGACATTAATTATGAAAATTTTTTAATGTCTTTTGATAGCTATCAAAGGACAAATTTTGTTTCTATATTTTTGTCCTTTGATATAAAGCAAAAAAACAAGAAATAAAAAGATAATCCCGCTTATTTGTGTGCATGTTTGTAAGGGATTTAAAGGAGTGTAAGGAATTCAGGAGTGGGGATAATGCTGCTTTTAGGGAGTTATTTAATCCATTAAAGGATGAATTAAAGTTAAATTACAGTCTGGGGAGAGCAGTAGTAAAGCCTGAGAGAAGCACGAAAAAGCATAAATTGAAGTCAAGTGAAGTGTATTTTATTCTGAAGGGAAAGGGAGTAATGTTTATTGATGGGGAAGAGAGAAAAGTGAGGGAAGGGGAAGCGATTTATATTCCTCCTGAATCAATTCAGAGAATAAAGAATAATGGAAGTACAGATTTAGTTTTTTTGTGCATTGTAGAGCCTGCATGGAAGAAAGAGGATGAGGAAGTAGTTGAATGAATTTATTTTTGGGAATTTAGATAAACATTTATTGTTTTTGCGGCTTCTAATTAAGGTATGAGAATAGGAATACTGGAGCTTAAAAGGGACGAATTCATTACTGCGGTGGTAAAGAGACTGAAAGGGCATAAAGTGAGTTATATTCAGTTAAAGGAATGGACAGTGCCTCTTTCATCCAAGTACAGAGTCGTAATTGACAGAATGAGTTATGACAATAACCTGCTGAGGGAAATGCTGAAGAATTACTCTCTTGACGGGACTTATGTAATAAATAATCCTTTCAGTGCAAGCCTAAGCAATAAGATAGTGGACAGCAAGATTTGCTCTTCACTGGATATTCCGGTTCCTGAAACAAGGGTTTTCCCGATAATAGATGAAGAATTAAAGAAAACAATAGCTGAACCCAACTGGGAAAAATTAAAGGAAAAGATTTCTTTTCCAGTGGTATTCAAGCCGTATGACGGATATGGATGGACTGACGTGTATATTGTTGGCTCAATGGCGGAATTAAAGAATCTTTACAATGCATTCAAGGACGAGAACATTATGCTTGTGCAAAAATTTGTTTCTGCAACAGTGTACAGGGCTTTCTGCATAAACAAAAAGGATGTAATGATAAAGAAATGGAATCCCCCCCAGAATACTGACTTAAGTGAAATATCTTCTGCTGTAAAGAAGATAAAGAAATGGACTGTAAAGTTGAACAAGGCACTGGACTTTGATTTGAATAGCACGGAATGGAGCATTGATGAAAAAGGAAAGCCTTTCATGGTGGATGCATTCAATGATGTGCCGCTCATTACAAGAAGGGAATTAAATGAAGAGCAATTCAACTGGATTGTTGAGAAATTCACTGAATGCATTAAAGAAAAGGCAACAAGCAATGCAAAAAACAAAATGATTTTCAAGGTCAAATAGAATGAAATCCAGCACCTGAAAAAGGAATATTTAAATACGGGAACTGTTTTTATGTAAGAGAGGTGAATGATTCATGTTTGGATTGGGTAAAGGAAAAATTGAGATCATTCTGGAAAAATACAACTTCAGGCCAGGGGAAACCATTAAAGGAAAGCTATCACTGACTTTAAAGAAACCAATAAAGGCAAGGCAGTTGAGAGTGGAATTCGTTGGATTAAAGACTTCAACGAGTACTGGGTTTGGAGTAGTGCAAAGAAACAGAAAAGGAAGCAGCCAGGATTACGTTCATAAATTTGAAATGCCATTGGATGGAGAAAAGGAATACAGTGGAGGGGAATACAGTTTTGAGATAGCCATTCCTGCAGACATCCTGCAGAGAGGGACTGGCCCGGGAGGAGGAATAGGAAAAACCCTTCAGGCAGCACAATTCCTTTCAGGAACACTGACAAGAATATCCTGGTATGTTCAAGCAGCCTTAGATATAGAAAAAGGAATGGATGTAACTAAAAAGGTCCAGGTAAACCTTGCATAAATCCAATACTGGTTTTTTTGGGCTCCTTTAGGGCCCTCTGCTGTTTTTTTAAACAAAATTTATTGAAGGAATATTAGGTTTATAAAGTTCAAGGC
>JBDRIL010000029.1:0-67751 GCA_043815885.1 archaeon
AGCTGCTGGTTTACTAGAAGGAGCCGATCTTGATACTTTGGATGTTTACTGTACGACTGAAGGAGACAGGTTAATTACTCTTACAACGAGTTGGAGTGTTCCTGGTGCTTCTGATTCAGAAACAGATAATGCTTCCTTTAATGTAGCCCCTAACCTTCCTCCAACTGTTGATGCGGGAGGACCTTATTTTGGAGTAATTAATGAGGATTTTAATGTTTCTGGTTATGCTTTTGATCCTGATGGAGATGCAGTTAATGAAATTGAGTGGGTTAATATTCCACCAGAATGCACTTTGGTTGGTGAAATTGTGAGTGGGATTGGAACTGATTATGCGGACAATAATGCAGTGATTAATTGTTCTATCAGGGGAGCAAAACAAATCAAGTTAAGGGCGAGTGATGAATTCGGGCATACAGGAGAGAATACAGCTAATGTATTTATTTCTCCAGAGGAAACAAATGTAATCATGGTTGATAACTTGAAGGTTAATCCATTGATTAGAAATGGGAATGTTCCGCTTAATGTAAGTGCTTCAATAATTAATGTTACTCCACTTGCAACAAATGTAACTGTAAGAATTTATATTACTGATGAAGAAGGAAATGAAAAAGAGATAGAAGAAACAATAGAATTGCCAATTGCTGGAGCAGGAACTGAAGAAGTGAGTCATTCCTTTGCGGCTGATGAACTGGATTGGGGTTTGAATGACATTGGAAATTATTTCGTTGTAGTTGAAGCTGTAGCTGCAATGGACCCTCCGGAAGAATATTTATTTGATAATGAAAGAAGAGAGGCATGGACTAACGCAATAAAGAGAAAGGTTGCTGTAACAGAAGCCAATTACTTATCAGTGATAATTGTATTAATGGCTGCATTAATGATAATTTTTTACAGGAAAAAAGCAAACAATTAAATTAAGAAAAGACATATTATCTAATTGTTTTTAATTAATTAGAAATATTAGATGGAAGATTAATGAAGAAAATAATTTTATTGATTGGATTTATTTGCTTAGTTTCAATTACTGTAGTTGCATATAACTACAACGAAGGCAATCCAGCTACAGAAACCACCCTATTGCAGGAAGAAGAAAACGTGATTTATTTGGATGATGAAATAGAAGCTGTTTTCGAGGCAACTGTTACCCCAAGCGATGAACTCAAATGCGGGGAAGACATTACAGTGGAGTTATCCATCAGTGTTCCTGATCCATTAAGGATTCCAGTGGATATAATGCTTGTAATGGATAGGAGCGGAAGCATGGATGAGGACATAGACCCAGGCTTTGGATATAGGGCAAAAATGGATGCAGCAAAAGATGCAGCAAAAGCATTCGTTAATCTTGGGTACTGGGATGAAGGCGACCAGATTGGATTGGTTTCGTATGCAACTCCTAATGTTACCTTAGACTCCCAATTGATGGCAATGGATGATTCAAACAAGGCTAACTTAAATGTAACAATAAATAGCTTGAATGCTTTGGGAGGAACTCCAACGGGTTATGCAGTAGAAGCTGCAACAACTGAACTGAATTCTGTAAGAGCAAATCCTGAAGCAAGTAAAATAGAAATACTTCTTACTGATGGATATTCAAACTGCTGTCCTGACACATACACTGAAGATTATGTCCCCCCTCTGTTTTGTTGTCTTGGATGTGGTGGTACTAAGTGCGGTCTTAATCTTCCCTGCCATGACCCCTGTAGACCTTATTTGGAAGATATAGCACAAGAAGCAAAAGATGAAGGCATAACAATTTATACTATTGGTTTTGGTATGGATGAAGAGGACGTAGATAAAGATGAATTGGAAGCTGTTGCAAACATTACTGGAGGAAAATATTATTTTGCTGCAACTGAAGAGGAACTGAATGATATTTACGATCAGATTGCGGAATTGATTCAGATCGAAATAAAGAATATTTATGTAGTTATTGTTCCTGCTATAGCGACTCTTGCTGATGGAAGCGAGATTCAGTTAGAGGAAGACCTGATTTATGATGTTGATTCAATTAATCCTGGAGAGCCATGGACTGCTTCTTATACTCTGAATATTCCCTGTGATTCTGATTTAGCGTGTGACATTGATTCAATCAGTTTTCCGGGGGAAGGCTCTTACATTAAATACAAGTACTGTTCGGCTGGGCAGGAAGATGCAGACTTGAAAGGCGAATCTGATGAATCTGTAATTACGTTTGGATGCCAAAGGCCAATCGCTTACTGGGATGAAGAATCAATTGTTGAACTTCCATTCAGGAGCAGGGACTTGGGAATTGAAATAACTTCAGGGGAAGTGGTTGGACCGAATGAAGTGCAGGTAAGCCTGAAGGCAAGCAATCGTAATGATTTAAGTTCAGGGGCAACAGATGTAAGGATTTATGTTGGAGGGGAGAGCGGCTGCGGAGATGCAGGAGCCCCAAAAAAGGTTTTGAGTGTTGAGGCAATGTGTGGAGACAGGAATGCGAGTTGTGTTGATAAACCTAAATTCGTTGTGTGGACTGATGAAGAGCTTTCTCCTGAAGGAATGGTTTGCGCAAGAATAAATGAAGGCAAGCAGGTAAGCGAATGCCCGAGAAATAACTCGGATGAAATGCTGCTTGAATCCCCCAGCACAAATATTAAGATAGAGGACTTAAAGTTAAACCCAAAGTTTAAGACAGAGGAATTTGATTTAACTGCAACTGCATGGATAAAGAATGAAGGAAAGAATGACGCAGTAGTTGATGTTGAATTCTATATAAGTGAAGTGGATGGAACAGGAAAATACTTTGTTCAAAAAAGAGAGGGCATAAGCATTCCTGCAAACAGCACAAGAGAAGAGAGTGTAACTTTTTCCAGGAATAACCTGAATTTCGAATTGGAAAGAATACAGAATTACTTTGTGGTGGTCGAAGCAGAGATAGATCCTTCAGGAGGGATATCTGAAGAATACCTTTTTGATAACAGCAGAAGAGAGGCATGGACAAATGCATTAAAGCGTCCACTGGTAGTGCCAGAAATAAATTATTTGTTTATTTTAATGGTGGCGGGATTTATAGTGTTTGTATTAGCAGGAAAAAAATGATTAATTCTCTATTCCTTTATTTCTACTTCATCTATTAGTCCATCCCCATCCAAATCCATTCCCTCTACTACCTTGGAATGGGTTTTTTTGTCAAAAAGGTTTGGCTTAATTATCTTGGAAGGATTTTTTACTAGAGCAGTTATTGCTGCCTTGGTTCCGGCATTCCTTTTTCCTGCAATAACCATTATCTGCTTGTTTTTGTATTTAGGATGAACAATTTTTTCAATTATTCCGATTGAATCTTCTGTATATTCTTTTTCTGAGGCCTTTGATTTAATTATCCAGTGGCCTCCAAAAGGAATGAACTTGCAATTCAATTTATTGTTTATCTCTCTGGTGAGTTTGTTGGTGAGGATGCCTCCAACAATAATCAGGTTAGAGTTCTCTGAAGCAATTGATTTAATTTCTGTATCAAGAAAAACAAAGGGAAAATCAATTTCACTGCACAGAGAGCCTAAAAAAGCAGAAAACTCTACTGCCAAGTGCGCGTCCCTTGCCCTTGCCTTGAATTCCCCATGAGGATCAGGGCTTCCAACAACGATTTTTGCATTGAGTTTTCCATCCTTAATGAATGGCTCAAAGAATTCTTCTAAACTGCCTTTCAATTCCTTTTTCTTGGTTTTGAAGGAAAAACCCTTTTTCCTGTAATTTTTTTCTTCAAAAGGAATAAGAGAAAGGGATTCAATTGAAGGCCTATAGTATTTGGCTAAAGCGCCAAGCCTTTCCTCTGTCCTGTCCAATTCAATTAAGCCGGAAGATTTCAGTTTTTTAATGTAGTAATATACTTTTTGTTCATGGAGATTCAATTCCTTTGCTATCTCTGCAGGGTAAGAGGGTTTTTTGGAGAGAAGCTGGAATATCTTCCATCCAGTCTCACTGAGCAAGGGTTTGAGTGACCTTACCTCAGTGAATAATTTTGTTGGAATTTCATTTCCATTATCAGAGATAAATGCAGTCATATCAACCAAGGCAATTTATTAAAATATCCATAACGGTATTAATATTATTTTAATAATGGTGCTAAATATTTATAAATAAATCGCTTCCTTCTATAATTTTCTTTTTAGTGGTCCAATAAAGGATTTAACGGGATTAATATATTAGTTAAAGAGTAATTATACTGTGTGCGGAATCATTGGTTTTGTTGGAAAACAGAGGGCAGACAGAATTATCTTTAATTCCCTGAAGAAGTTAGAGTACAGAGGATATGATTCTTGGGGGATGGCTTTTCCAGGAAAGGAAAGCATTGTTTCAGTGAAAAGAGTCGGAGCAATCTCTTCCCTCCCAAAAAAAACCAGTTTCAGCAATTCCTTCATTGGATTAGGGCATACGAGATGGGCAACACACGGAGGAGTGGAAGAAAAAAATGCTCACCCATTATTTTCCTGTGATAAAAGGATTGCCGTAGTGCATAACGGGATAATAGAGAATTTTTCTTCACTAAAAAAAGAATTAATCAAAAAAGGCCACAGGTTCAGGAGTGAAACTGATTCAGAGGTCATTGCACATTTAATTGAAGAGAGAGTTAAGAGAGGAGATGGACTGTTAAAGGCAGTTGCTTCCTCCTGCAGGAAACTGAATGGAAGTTATGCTTTCCTGGTTTTTTCCCTGGATGAACCGGAGAAAATTATTGCAGTGAGGAATGAAAGTCCTTTGATTTTAGGGATCTCCAGAAAAGGAATCTTTGCTTCCTCTGATCAACTTCCAATTCTTTCCTTTACAAATAAATTTGTTTTTCTGGATGACGGAGAGATGGCTCTCCTTGAAAAAAATTCATTCAAGTGCTTTGCTCTTCCTTCCTTAAAACCAATAAAAAAACCAATTAATTCAATCACTTCAACCATCACTACCTCCGGAAAAAAGAAGTACAGTTACTTCATGATGAAGGAGATAATGGAACAACCCACAGTAATGAAGGATGTGCTGAGGCAGGAGAAAAAGAATTTTGATTCAATAAAGAAATTACTTGCAAAAAGAAGAATATTTTTTGTTGCAAACGGCACTTCATTCAATGCAGCAATGATTGGAAGAGATTACTTCAACAGAATTGCTGGAAAGAATTCAGAAGTAATCAATGCATCCGAATTCTGTTATGAGGCAGACTTCCTTCCAAAAAATTCAGTTTTAATTGCCATCTCCCAGAGCGGGGAAACAGCTGATGTGCTTGATGCAGTGAGGGAAGCAAAAAAGAAAAAACTTCCAGTTATTTCTGTTCTGAATATTTTTGGTTCAACCCTTGACAGAATGAGTGATAAAAGAATTTACCTGAATTGCGGGGAAGAAATTGGAGTAGCTTCAACCAAAGCCTTTACTTCTCAAGTGGCAATTCTTTATCTTTTGGCTAATGCATTGAATGGAAGATTCAATGAAGGATTGAAGGAATTAAGGGAGATTCCTAAAAAAATGAAGAAAACAATTCAATTGAATCATTCTAAAGTAATTAAATTAAGCAAGAAGATAAAGAACAAAAATGACGTTTACTTTATTGCCCGTTCAATTAATTTCCCTATTGCATTAGAGGGAGCATTAAAGTTAAAGGAAATCTCTTACCTTCATGCTGAAGCATTTTATGCAGGAGAACTGAAACACGGGACACTTTCATTGATTGAATCAGCTACACCAGTAATAGCAATTGCTCCAAGCGATTCATGCATGAATGACACAATCAGAAACGCAATTGAAGCAAAGAGCAGAGGCGCAATGGTTGTTGGAGTGAGTGACAAAAAAAATAATTTATTTGATTTACAGCTATTGCTTCCAAAAACCTCTTCCCTTCTTTATCCATTGATTGCAGTAGTTCCATTACAGTTGCTTTCCTATTACACTGCGATTTCTCTGAAGAGAAATCCGGATAAGCCAAGGAATCTGGCAAAGAGCGTGACAGTAAAATGATTTTAAGAAAAGCAAGAAAAAGCGATGCAAAAGGAATTGCAGAAGTAATGATTGAATTCTATAATATTTCTTCTATTAAGGAAGGAGTGAATGCATTCAGGGAAGAAACATGTAGGGGGCATAATTTTATTGTAGCGATTGAAGGAAAAAAAGTGGTTGGATTTACTTCCTGGCTGGCGCATGGTTTGGCTAAACACGGTCTGGCTGAATTGGACAGGATTGCTGTATTGGAGGAACTGAGAGGAAAAGGAACTGGAAAAAAACTATTCAATTTTCTGGAGAAGGAAGCAAAGGAATACTACAAAAAAAGAAATTCAAGATTAAGAAAATTATTCATTTTAACGCATGCCTCAAATACAAAAGCTCAGGCATTTTATTCCTCGCTTGGATTAAAGCATGAAACAACATTAAAGAATCATTATTATGCAGGGGAAGATGAATTCGTTTTCAGTAAATTTTTTTAATGAAGGTTTTTTGAATGAAGATAAAGGCAGTTATTTTTGATTTGGATGACACTCTTTTTGACTGCAGTGGAATGCTTGTAGAGAATGCAAGAAAACGCTCAGTAAAGGCAATGGTTAAAGCAGGACTGAATCTCGGCGAAAAGGAATTAATGCAGGAACAAAAAAAAGTATTGCAGGAAGATCCAAAATGTGATGTATTTGAATTAATTTTAAGGAACGCCAAGTTGAGTGAAAGAGAAAGAAAGAGGATTAAGAAGGCTGCACTGAAGGCATATAATTCAGATGTAGTTGAAAAAATAAAGCTCTTTCCAGATGTAATGCCTACTTTAAGGGAATTAAAGAAGAAAAAAATCAAGCTGGTAATAATTACCTCCGGCTTATACAGAAGACAGATGAAGAAAGTCAGGTTATTGAAGCTGAATAAATTAATGGATTTAGTTTTAGTGCATGATATAGAGAAAGATCCCTCATTTTATCAGGAGCATTTTCTTGATGCACTAAAAAAATTCAATTTAAAGTCCTCTGAAGTGGCAGTGACTGGAGACAGGCTTTATGCAGAGATAAAGACTGCCAACAAGCTAGGAATGCATTCAATTCAGTTCATGCATGGAAGATTCAGGAAACTTAAACCAGAGAATGAATTAGAGAAGGCTGACTATAAAATCAGAAAGATTTCTGAAGTATTAAATATAATCAAAAAAATTGAGTCTCTTCCAACAAAAAAGGAATTTGAGGAACTGAAAGTAGTGGCAATTGGAGGAGGTACTGGACTGCCAAATGTATTGTTTGGATTAAAGAAATTTACTGCTAACCTTACTGCAATAGTTACTGTAACTGATTCAGGCAGAAGTTCGGGGAGACTGAGAAGAGAACTGAATGTATTGCCTCCAGGAGACATAAGGAATTGTTTGGTAGCGTTAAGTGATTCAGAAAAATTAATGAAGGACTTGTTCCAGTACAGGTTTTTTGGAGAGAATGAATTGAATGGCCACAGTTTTGGAAATTTATTTATTGCTGCTTTGGCTAAATTAACTGGTTCTTTCGAAAAAGGAATTGAAAAGGCAAGCAATATCCTTGCAATAAAGGGAAGAGTGCTTCCTTCAACACTGGAAGACGTGTATCTTTGCGCTGAATTAAAGAACGGAGAAATGATTGAAAGAGAGGAAGTAATCAGAAGCAAAGCCCTTCCAATAAAAAAGGTCTTCCTAAAACCATCAAATGCAAAACCACTGAATAAAGCAGTGAAAGCAATAATGGACGCAGATGCAATAGTTATTGGGCCGGGTTCATTGTTTACCTCCATTATCCCGAATCTCTTGGTTAATGGAATTCCTGAAGCAATAAAGAAATCCAAGGCAAAAAAGATTTATGTATCCAATATAGTTACCCAGCCAGACCAAACAAAAAACTTTACAGTCTCTGAACACGTAAAAACAATAGAAGAATATTTAGGAAAGAGAGTAATTGATTTTGTTATAATTAACAATATGCCCCCTCCAAAAAATTTATTGAAGAAATACAGGGAAGAAGATTCAGGTTTAGTGAAGGCCAACAAAAAGGAATTAAAGAAAATCAATGCAAAAATAATTGAAGAAAACCTGATTGAAAAAATAAAGGAAGAAAAAAAACCCCTTCTATGGGAAAAAAAGTATTTATTAAGGCACGATCCATTCAAACTGGCTGAATGCATTCTGAGAACAGTGAAAGAATAGAATTATTTTTTTGGCTTCATTACGATTAAAGTGTAGTTTTTTTCTTTCAGGAAGTTCTTTGCTGTTTCTTGTACTTGTTTTGAGGTAACGGAATGAATTCTTTTAAGGAAGTCTTTTGTGTACTTTACCTTGTTTCTCTTGTAATTAATCAGGTTTAAGGCTAAATCAAAATTGTTTTCTTCTGTGAGAAGCAGTTTTCCTTCAATGTATTGTTTTGCTTTATTCAATTCTTCTTTGGTTAGTTTTTTTTCTCTTAAGGCCTTTATTTCTTTTTCAATTAATTCCTTTACTAAAGGAATCTTTTCTTTTCTTGCCCCAACATACACGGCAAAGTAACCGAAGTAATTTCCTGCCTCTAAATGTGATTGTACTGCATAAGCAAGACCTCTCTTCTCCCTTATCTCCTGCATCAGCCTGCTACTTAACCCACCCCCTAAATGAGCATTAATTACTTCCATTATATAGTGTTCTTTTTTAGTGGAAGGAGTGACCTGAAAACCATAAATTAAATGCGCCTGGCTTAATTCCCTTTTAATTAATTTGTTTCTTTCAGTTATTTTTTCTTTCCTGAATTCCTTTACATCTCTTGGTTTCTTTTTTTTCGTGGAAAATGATTCCTCAATTTTTTTCTTTACTTTCAATGGATTAATGTTTCCTACAACTGAAACAATTATGTTTGAAGGAGTGTAAAATTCATTAAAGTAATCAATGATGTTCTTTCTGCTGATTCCTTTCACTGTTTTCTTTGTTCCAATAATGCTCTTCATTTTATTGTCCTTAAAGCAGAGCTGCTGGAATAAATCAAAGAGGTAATTCGGAACATTGTCCTTTATCTGGCTTATCTCTCTTAGAACAATCTTTTTCTCTAATTTAAGGTTTTTTTCCTTGAACAGGGAATTATTCAGGCAGTCCTGCAATACGTCCAGTCCTTTACCAAAGTGCTTGTCCTGGACTTCAACAAAGAAACAAGTCATTTCATTGGAGGTGAATGCATTAATCTTTCCTCCAATTTTGTCAATCTCTTCAGCCAGTTCTTTCTTGTTTCTTTTCTTGGTTCCAGTGAAAGCCATGTGTTCAATTAAGTGAGCTATTCCTGAATGTTTTGTTTTCTCAAAAATTGAACCAAAATTAATTGAAATAAGGATTGCAACAGAATTACTGTCTTTTCTTTCCTTTACAAGCAGATTCAATCCATTACTCAAAACGAATTCTTTGATCATAGAAATTCACTGCACTACCTTGCCTGTAATTGCATCAATTCTCGCTTTTCTTTCCTTTCCATTTTCTTCCAGTGAAACGTAATAGAACGGCCTGTAAACCAGACTCACTTTTTTCACTATCACTGTCTTCCACATTTTCTGGAGAGACTTAATTACTTTTTCTTCAGAGAAATTAGCTTCGACTATTGAGACATTCTTTAATTCAACCAAAGGCAATTCATTCAATGAATCAATCAATGAATGCCTTGAGTCAGGAGGAAGTTCTATCTCTCTGTTAAGGAAATAGGAGACCTTTCCCTCAGAACTAACTCTATCAACCAAACCCTTTTCAGTTAAATTGCCTAGAACTTTTTTTATTCTTGTTTCAGAGTAATTCTCTTCCTCCAGTTTTTCCTCCATTCCTTTCCTTTTAATTAAGCCAGCAAATACCTCTAACTGCTCTTCATCCAATTCCATTACCTTATTGAAGCCTCTTGATTCAATGAATTCATCATTCTTTACGTGAATGAATTCCCCTGTAATGGCATTAATGAAACACGTAGTTGCAATGAATTCCTTGCTTTTGTTGAAGTCATTGAATGAAATCTTATAGACTGGCTCAAAAATAAGTTGAAGTTGCTTTACCTGCTCTTCCTTTCCAACCAACCCAAACCTTTTCCTTTTCCTTACCTTATTAACGATTTTCTTTGCTTCCTCTTCCTTTAATCTTAATGGAAATGAAAGAATGCTTTCCCTCTCTACCTTCTTTTCTTCCTGCTCTTTTATTCTTTCCTCTGCTTTTTCCTGTGCTTCCTTTATTACTTCCTCTTTTTCCTTTAATTTTTCTGCAAGAACGACTCTGTCTGGTTCAATTACTGCCTTTCTTTCCTCCAATAAATCCAGTACAGAGGAAAGCATTGCCTTTGCCTTGTACTTGCTGTTCAATGAATTAATCAATTGATTGATTTTATCCATTCCTATTTCTCCATCCCTTCCTAATTCCCTGAACGCAATTTCCATTGCAAGGTTTTCCACCTGTTCCTTGCTCAGGCTTTTAACCAAAGAAATGGTTTCTGCATCCCTTCCCTCGTGCTGCGACATTCTTGGGCGGATACTCATCACAAACGCTCTGCTTGTTTCCTCTCTCCTGTCACCAGTGAGAGCATAACCTATTGGAAGGCTTCTAATGAAATTGCTTTTCTTGTATTGGTGGGGAATGATTGTAGGAATTCTCTTGTAAATAGCCTTTATGTCGTCATCAAAAACCAGTTTATGAGTCAAAAGAATATCCAATTGAGACAACACCCTTGTATCAATTGCTGATGGCTGCTGTGTAGCAAAAACTATACTGCAACCAGGCCTTCTTCCCTGCTTAACATACTCCACCAACGCATTTGTGGCAGGAGTATTTACATTTCCTGAAGGAATTAAGGTGTGGGCTTCATCAATAAACATCCAGGTAGGAGGAATATCTGTTTCAAGCAATGCATTCATTGAAGTAGCCTTCATTTTATTCGCTGATTCTCTTCTAGTGGAAAGCTTTCTCGCTGAAAGAATTCTCCTTGCAAGAATTCCAATAACCAATGCAGTAACATTTGCTTCAAGAAAACTTGTATCCAATACAGTCAACTGGTTTTCTCTGGAGAGTTCCCCCAAAGGAGTTCCCTTTTCATCAAAGATCCCCCAGGACTTCGCTGCCTCAAACCTGCTGACTAACGCCCTAATGGAATCCTGTTTGTAGCCTCTTTCCCTGCTATTCAATTCTTCATCTGTCTCCAGACAGTTTATCATGCCATCCAGAGAAAAACCCTGCTTGTTTGCCTTAACGTATTTTCCTTCAATTGTCTTGTATCCATGCTCTACTTTTTTAATTACCTTATCCAAAAGCAAGCCGCTTGGACCAAATCTCTCCATTCCAAAAGTCAAACACCAGTCCTCTGAGGTAAGCAGTGAAGGCTGAATTGAAAAGGTTGCATCATAAGTGTTTTTTGGAGTTTCATTCTTCATTCCTGCTGGAATGAATACCTTAAGGTTATCAAGGCCTTGAGGTTCTAACCCCCACTCAATCAATGCACTTAATTCCTTTTCTTCCTTGTTTGCATACTTCATGCTCCAGAACACTCCAATAGGATCAATTACTACTATTCCAACATTGCTGTTTTTCAGTGCCAGTTCCTCTGCAATCACTCCAAGAACGTATGAATTATGAACAATTATATCGTTTGCAACAAAATTATAGTATTCTGGAACAGAAATATCATATACATCTTCTCCAGGAATTTCTTTTAACTCAGTTACCTCATCCCAAAAAATATCTGATTCTGCTATCATCTGTACTCCTTTATTCCCTTCAATCTGAGCCATTCTCAGTAACTTTTTTCTGGAAGGCGCGTAAGTTAAGGAACTATGGACGTAGTTTGGATTATAACCCATTGCTCTCGAAGCAGCCTTACAATTTTTTGGTCTATAAATGCCCCAGATTTCTTTCGGAATAGTGTCTACATTTGGATTTCTTGAAACCTCAAGCATGTCTTTTATTGCATTTTCCTGTTTTAGTTCTTTTACCCCAAAAAAACCGATTTCCTGAATGAATCTGATTACACTTTCAGATGAAATAACTAATTCAAAGGAATTGAATTTTTTCTCGTTACATTTGACTTTTTTGAACCTAAGCCTAGAGAGTATCCCAAATCTAATCAAAAGATTCTGCACTTGCCTTATCATTTTATCTGAAGAACTAGAATAAGAAACCTGCCAATTATTTTTTCTTCTACTTATCGGATGAATACTGCCGTCACAACTGAAAAGCCTGTTCAGGAATAATGCCAGCTGTTCTTTAGGAAGTTTTAATACTTCTTCTGGAATAACTTTCTCCTTTGTTAGCTTTCCATATAATCCAATGCTTTCAAACCATTTTGCCAGAGAACTCTTTTGCGCGACAATAAACCCTTTGCTTGTAAATTGCCCTTTTTTGTTTCTAACAACATTTGTTAAATCAATTGGTTTCTTTTTTTGTGCAACTCTATAGCATCCGATTTTACTATGCACTTCTATTCTTAGGTTTTCATCAAATTCCTTTATGCTTTGGGAGAAATCTTCAAGAATTTTTTTGTCTTCGTTACTGAATAAAACAAATGCATTTCTTAGATGCCCTTCCGCAATAAAGTAAGCCAATAACTTAATATCACACTCTCTCATCCTAGTGTTGCCAAATACATTAAGTGCCCTTGGCACTGCTATCCTGTCTTTTGCTTTTAGTTCTTGGGTTTGCATCCATCCATTAATTGTTAGGAGAGGATGTTCGGGAGTCAATTTTATTTCCCTTCCACTCCTTAACCGCAAATAAAGCAATTTGCTCACTTTTCTCTTATAAAATCCTTCTTTTTTCAATGGAACTACTTTTAGTTCATGGTTTAATCCAAGAACCCGTTTATCATTGTTTTCTAGTTCCTTTATAGGAATAACCGAGCCATCTTCCAAGGTTATCAATGAATCGCCAGTAAGGCATTTTCCACTCCCACGAGCACCGCAAACAAACACTACATGAGGATTCAGTCCGTCAAGAAAAACCTTTTTTTTATTGTATCCCTCTTCCTCCAGCCTTCCAATCAATAATGCTGCATCAGATCCATAATTAAGGAAAACTGATTTCTTTCTTCCAATGAATACAGATTCATTTTTCTCGTCCTCCAGAAATTGCAGAGGCATTGAATTTGCTGGAACTTCTTCCACAAATTTTTCTTCTGGTTCAGGAGCGCCTTCCATTTCACTTATTGTTTCCCCGCGCTCTTCCTTTTCCTCTTCAACTTCTTCCTCTATTTCCTTTGTTGCAGACTTCAAAGCCTTTCTCAGAATGAGTTTCTTTAATTCATTTTTTGGAGGCAATTCCTTCTTCAATTCCTCCTCTGGTTCTTCAATGTTTTCCTCTTCTGCTTCCTCGTTTTCTTCCAATTCAATTTCCTTTTCAATTGACTTGTTTTCTTTTTTTTCCTTTGCGCCAATGCTTTTCTCAAAAGCTTCAGCTTTTGCGCCACTGCTTTTTTCAAAAGCGGTGTTTTCTTTTTCTGGCTTTATTGTCTTAATGATTTCCTCTACATGTTTTTCCTTTTTCCCGTCAAATACCTCGTCAAATATATCCACGTCCTCCTTTACCCTGGATTTCTGTACTCTCTCTTCTGGAGAGAGTTCCCTTGGTTTTTCTTCATTCATTTAACCCACTAAAAAAGTATGTGCAAGGTAGTATTAAATTATTTCCTCTTCAGCAACCGAAATAAAGTAGTTTTATAAATCCTTAAAACATTTATTATTGTGAAATGCGGCTCAGAAGGCTGATTCCAAGAAAAGATTATCCTACATGGAAACTAATTGCAGAAATCTGCCTAATCATAATTGTACTGATTACCCCGATAGAAATAGCCCATTTGGTTTTTCACGTTGAAGTAGAAGAAAGGCTTCTGAGTTTTCTTGAAGTAATTGACTACCTTGCAATAATTGTTCTGTTGATTGACTTAGTGCACCATTACCTCATAACGAAAAGAAAGGACAGATTCCTGAAAGAAAACCTGTTGCACATTCTTTCCTTTCTTCCATACATTCTATTCATCAAGGTAGCAGGAATATTCAAGATAGTAAAAGTAATCGCAACCGGCATGAGCAAAATAGTGAAAGTAAAATTCCACTCCAACGCACTAAAAGAAAGAGCCCACAAAATAATCAAAAAAGACAAGATTGAATAAACTGCGTTTTAAATTTAATTCTACTAAAATTATATTAATGGTTTTATGGGCCGGTAGCACAACCTGGTAATGCGCTCGGTTCGCATCCGAGAGAATTCGGGTTCAAATCCCGACCGGTCCATTTGGTGAAAAAAATGAAATTAATTTATAATTCAGTTTTCCTTGAACACAATAGGGAAGGGCATCCGGAGAATAGGGAGAGACTGCAGTATTTTTTTAATGAAAGGGAAACTGAAATTGGATCAGGGGAAAGATTTCTTGAATTAGTGCATTCAAGGGAATACATTGAAAGAGTGAAGGACGCTTCTTCCAGGGAAGAATTTTTGGACGCGGATACTTATACATGCAGAAAGAGTTTTGAAGTTGCTTGTTTTGCTGTGGGAGCAGCAATAAAGGCTGCAGAGGAAAAAGCATTTGCTCTTGTAAGACCGCCAGGACATCATGCGAAAAGGAATTCAGCTGAGGGGTTTTGTTTGTTCAATAACATGGCAATTGCAGCAAAGCATCTCGCGGAAAAAGGAAAGAAAGTGCTTATAATTGATTTTGATCTGCATCACGGGAATGGAACGGAAGAATTAGTGAAAGGAGAGAAAAGGATTTTTTATTTTTCCACGCATCAGGCAGGAATTTATCCAGGAACAGGTTTCGGGGTGGAAGGAAATGTATTGAATGTATCTCTTCCGTATAAAACTACTGATGCACAATACATTCAAATATTAAATGAAGAACTTATACATAACCTGGAATCTTTTTCTCCCGACATAATCGGATTGAGTGCTGGATTTGACTGTTATTACAAGGATTTAGATGCATTAGGAAAGGGAATGGGTTTTGAGCTCTCTACTAAAAGCTTTAAAAGAGTAAGGGAAATAATTAATGAATATGATTCCTTTGCCTTGCTTGAAGGAGGATATAGGGCAGAAAGCATTCGTGATGGAGTTAATGTATTTATTGGAGAGGAGTGAATAAAATGATTAAGATAGCGGCTTCAACCCTTGCAGCAGATTCCTCTAAACTGGAGGAAGAATTCAATAGAGTGGAGGAAGCAGGAGTGGATTTACTGCATCTGGATGTAATGGACGGAAAATTTGTTCCAAACAATGCATTGGGGTTTGAGGAAATTGAGGCAGTAAGGAAAAATACAGAACTTCCTTTTGATATTCATTTAATGATTGCTGAACCAGAGAAAAACATTGAGAGATATCTTGAATTCAGCCCCCATTACTTGAGTTTTCATTTAGAGGCTACAAGTAATGCAGAAGAATTAATTGAATTAATTAAGGGCAAGGAAGTAAAGGTTGGAGTGGCAGTAAATGCCCCAAGCAATATTGAGGAAGTATTTCCTTTTTTGGGCGAATTAGATTTTGTTTTGGTGATGAGCGTTAATGCTGGGTTTTCAGGACAGAAATTTCTGGAAAATTCAGTGAAAAAAATAAGTGAATTAAGGAAAAAAATTGATGAAGAGAACCTGAAAGTGGAAATCGAGGTTGACGGAGGCATTAATGAAGAAAATGTTAAAAAAGTAATTGATGCAGGAGCAAACATTATAGTCAGTGGTTCCACTATTTTTAATTCCAAGGATTTAAAGGAAACAATAAATAAATTAAGAGGGAAATAATTAGGCTTCTTCTGCAGCTTCTTCCACTGCATCCAGACAATCTTCTTTATAATTTTCATTCCTGATTTTATAACATGCGTCATCAATTAATGTCTCTACTGCAAAATTATAGTGACAGTAATCAGGGGTATTGTAAGGATAATCAAGAAAAACCCTCTCCCCTAAATCGCATACAAGGTAATCCACAAGCTTTATTGCCAGTTCACTGAAGCATTGAATGTATGCTTCTGCTCCAAGCAAATCCCCGCAAAGAGAAGGATCTGAGAGATTATAGGCAACGCCAACATAACAGTCAACCTTTGCTTCTGTTTCCCTTATCTTTAAGCAGACACTTGATTCATTGGTGTCTGCGGCTATTTTCACATAACAGGCATCCCTCTTATTCACGTCAGCCGTAACTTTTTTGCAGTACTCCCAACTCAGTTCTGCTTCAGCTAAATCAAAGTAACAGTCATCAATCTTTTGCGGGTTAATTATGAGTTCACATATTTCTTTGCTTGGAGCTTCTTCGCCAAGCATTTCAAAGCATTCCTGCCGTACATTCTTGTCGCTTATTTCTTCGCATACATTAACTTCGAGTAAATTCTTGTCAACATCAAACAAACAATAATTCAATGCATTCAGGTCAGTTATATTCTTGCATATCTCTGTTTCAATTAAATTAACGGCTATCTGACGGAAGCAGTTGTTTGTCTGGGTTTTATCCATATAAAAAGAACAGATTGATTCTGTTTTAGTGGATGAAAGCAAATCATTCAGGCAATGGTCTTTCTTGAAGCCATTGGAATCCCTGGAGGTTGAAAGATAATCACATATCTCATAATTTTCCAGGCTTATTGCTACTTCCCAATAACATTGGTCCTTCTTTAAAGGGCTTGAAATCTGGCTGCACTCCATTACACTCTTCTGCGCTCCGGCAACTGCCTTAAAGCATAAATCCTTTTCACTTGAATCAATTAAATTCCTACATATGTCTGCATTGCTTAAATCAAGGGCAATGGTCTTAAAGCATTCATCCCTCATATTTTGATTCCTTAAAGGAGAAACAAGTTTACAGTACTCTGATTCATTGGTTAGAATTGCAATCTCATTATAGCATTTATCTTTAGATAATTCCTTTATTAAACCGCACACAAATGCATCCTCGTTTTCTATTGCATACTCACCCAAACACAAATCCTTTCTAACCTGTGAGCCCTCTCCATCACACAGCCCGGCATAAGGAGTCATGTCCTGGTCGATTAAAACATTTCCGTCAACTGAATACAATACAATAGCGCTTGCCTCAAGAGAATACTTACTCTCCCTCAAATCCTTTCCAACAGAAGTGACAACATAGTAATAAGTCAAACCCTCAATCAACCCTAAATCAATGAATTCCTTTTCAGTTAAAGGAGCAGAGGTAAGCTTAAGATAGTCTTTCCCGCTTAAAAGACTCCTGTAGACATTATAACCAATAACGTGTTCCTCGTTTTCCTTCATCCAGGAAAGCTTTATGGATTTAATCCCTGACTTAGCGACAACACTTGTAGGGGAGGCAATAGGCTGGGGAGTTCCATCTTCTCCATCTACTCCATCCTCTTCAATACATCCACTAACCAGGATTAATCCTGTCAGGAAAATCAATAAAATTAAGGTCTTTAGATTCATTCCATTAATAAAACTCTCTTCATATTAATAAATTTAACTCAAAAAAATATTCAATTTAGTTTAATTCGATTATGTAGCTTAACAAAAAACTATTTAAAACGATTACCACAACAATAGTTGTGGTATTGGGAGTTAAAGGAGGCAAGTCATACTGCTTTTGCGAAAGAATTCTTTTTCAACAGTCTTTAGATTAAAGACTGTGCAGTTCCCTGGCTTGCCTTCATCATAATTACTATTTCTTTAAAACTTTTAGGAAAAGTTTTATCAAAAAAATATTGTATACCTTCGGTATACAATAAAAAAAATTAGTTTTTATTTCTTTAATTTCCTTACTGCCCCCCTATTGACATCCACTTTTATAAATATTATCCCGTTGTAATAGGAGGGAGGATTCTATAACATTTTAATATCGTTTTCCCCTACAATAAATACTGCACTGAAAGCAGGGATGGCGGAGCGGTTTAACGCACCAGCCTTGAGCTGCCCCTTCTTTTCTTTTTCTAAAAGAAAAGAAGCGGTAAGTTGCCGGAAGAAAAGAAAAAATTAATTGCCCAAAAAGAAAGAAAGGATGGCTTCTTTAATTGCACAAGCGAGCTGGCGTCCGAAAGGACTCGGGAGTTCGAATCTCCCTCCCTGCGTATCAGAACCTAGCGGTTCCGATACCTCCCTTACGGAAGGATATCTTTTCCTTTTCGCCAGCCTTTCAGAAAAAGGCTGTCAGATAGCTTCTTTAAAAAAGGCTTTGCATAAAAAAGTGATAGAAATGAAGGAAAATGAATCGGATTTAATTGAAGAGGCAAGGGAAGCGTTAAAGAATTCTTATTCGCCTTATTCCAAAACCAAAGTAGGAGCAGCAGTGCTTACCTCCAAAGGAAATATTTATCGAGGCTGTAATGTCGAGAGCAGCAGTTATTGGCCGAATCTATGTGCAGAGAGAGTAGCAATAGCGAATGCTGTATCCAATGGAGAGAAAAAAATCAAGACAATAGCAATTGCATCAAGCAGGGAAGGATATATCACTCCTTGCGGTGGATGCAGGCAGGTAATATATGAATTCTCTGTGATTGCCGGCAGACCAATAAAAGTAATTCTTTCAAACAAGAAAGGTGACACAAAGGAATTATCAATAGAAGAATTGTTTCCATACCCATTCATTCCAAAGAAATTAAGCAAAAAAATGCTGGAGAAGAAAGAATTAAGTGAAATTGAATGGGTTTAATTGAATTCTTTCACAAAGTAAAGAAGCTAAGGGAATTGAAGAGAAAGGGATGGAAGGATTTTGGAGTGGAAAATCCTGAGAGTGTTGCAGACCATTCCTTTAGAGTAGCTTTAATGACACTGATTTTTTCTGAAAAAATGAAACTGAATACTGAGAAGGCATTAAAGATGGCCTTGATTCACGATTTGTGTGAAGTGTATTCAGGGGATTTAGCAGCAGAGGAAAAAATAAGCCGGGAAAAATATGAATCAGAGGAAAAAGGAATGAAAAAAATTGTTTCTGAATTGAATGAGCGAGAGGGAGAAGAATTAATGGATTTATGGAAGGAATTCATGGAAGGAAAAAGCAGGGAAGCAAGGATTGTGAGGGAAATTGACAGGCTTGAAATGGGTTTCAGCGCAGTGGAATACGAAAAAGAACAGAAGAAAGGAAAGGAATTCGTTAATACATTTATTCCTTTCGTGGAAAAAAGTTTAAAGGAAAAGGAATTAACTGAATTATTCAATGAATTAAAGAAAGAATTAAAGTGAAATAAGAATGAGAAAGAAAGTAATATTTGTTGCGGGCTCAGCAAAGAATATTTCAAAGAAAGTATATGAAATGGCAGAGGAAGTGGGAAGAGAGATTGCAAGAAATAACTGTATATTGATTTGTGGAGGTTTAAGCGGGGTAATGGAAGCAGTATCAAAAGGATGCAGGGAAGAAGGAGGATTGAGTATTGGAGTGATTCCTTCGGCAGAAAAAAGCGATGCCAATCATTTTGTGGATGTAGTGATTGCAACAGGAATCGGATTTGGAAGGAATTTTATTTTAGCACAATCAGCAGATGCAATGATTGTTGTAGCGGGGCAGATAGGGACACTCATAGAGAGTTCTGCAGGATATTACTGGAAAAAGCCAATAATTGCATTAAAGGGAAGCGGGGGAACAGCAGAAAGGATTGCAGGAACCTATCTGGATGAAAACAAGAGAATAAAGATTCTTTCAGCTAAAACGCCAAAAGAAGCAGTAAAACTGGCATTAAAAAAATAAAAGAGTAACTATAAAAAATCTAATTAACCAAGATATTTCAGGCAGGGATGGCGGAGCGGTTTAACGCACCAGCTTGGAGCCGAACCCTTTTTTCTTTCCCGAAAGAAAAAGGGATAATTATTATTGTTTGACAAATAGCTGGCGTCCGAAAGGACTCGGGAGTTCGAATCTCCCTCCCTGCGTATCAGAAAAACTACGTTTTTCCGATACCTTTTCCTTTTCGCCAGCCTTTTAGAAAAAGGCTGTCCGATACCCCCCTTACGGAGGATGCCTTCCTTAAAAAGCAGGCGCGCAAAAAAGTGAGAAAAATGAGTGAATTGAAGATTAATAGTTTGAAGATAGAGAACCCTGAAACAAACGAAATAATTATCGGGCAAGGAAACTTTACAGTGAAAACAATTGAGGACTTTTATAATGCATTGGTTAGCGCTGCCCCGGAAATAGAGTTTGGAGTGGGAATGAATGAAGCAAAGCCAAAGCTGACAAGAGTGAATGGAAACAATAAAGAATTAATTCAGAGAGCAGGAGAAACCTGCAAGAAGATTGCAGCAGGGCATGTATTCGTTATTTACTTCAAAAAAGCTTTTCCGATTCACGTATTGAATGCAGTTAAAGCACTTCCAACAGTTTGCTGCATTTACTGCGCTACATCCAATGAACTGGAATTAATAATGGCAGAAACAGGGCTAGGGAAAAGTGTAATAGGGGTAGTTGATGGAACAGCAGCAGAAAAAATAGAGAACGAGGAAGAAAAAAAGCATAGAATTGAATTATTGAAGAAGCTGGGTTTCAGGAAATGAATTCAATGCGGCTATGGTCTAGTGGCAGGATTCAAGCTTCCCAACAACCGCAAATCGGTTGACGCTTAAAGCGTCAAGGGATTTCGCTTTGCTTCAATCCCTTATTAGGTTTTACATAAACTTTAAATGCGGTGGAGGAATAGCTTGCGACCCGGGTTCAAATCCCGGTAGCCGCATTAGATCAGGATACGTTTATATATTTTTGTATATATACATATTTATACAAGTGATTTAAATGGTTTTGACTAAAACTTTGGAGAAAGGAGTTCTGCATTACCCCACTCTTAAAACAGTGTTAGCTGTTGAAGATGTTTTGAAAAATTCCAAAGGTCTTTTGAACAGAGAAGAGATTAAAGAAAGACTCCCTACAAAAATTCACCATCAGACTCTTAACCTTATTCTTGAATACTTAGAGGAAAGCGGTAAAATATTTATTGGAAAAAAAGGCATTCTCTGGACCTACAATGAAAGCCCTAAATTCAAAAAGCTCTTGGAAAAAAGCATCCAAGTGAGATGATGGCAAAAGAAAAGTTGAGAAAGGAAATCAAAGTATCTTTTAGTCCAGAATTTGATGAAGAATACAGAAAGTTGTTAAAAGAAGTTGTAGAGGACAGGGAAAGGGGCATTGAAAATTCATTTAACATTCAGTTGCTAAAAGCAATTGACAGAACAATTAGTTTACTTAAAATACAGTCAGACTATGGAATCCACATTCCAAAAAACAGGATTCCAAGAGAATTTACTGAGAAATATGGAATCAACAACCTGTGGAAAGTAGACCTTCCAAGCTCTTGGAGGTTGTGCTATACATTGAAAACCAGTAGAATAGAAATACTAACCATTCTCTTAGAATTCATAAACCATAAGAGATACAATAAATTGTTTGGATACAAAAAGAAATAAGTCCGCGTCCCGGTAGCCGCATTAAAAATCACTGGCCATTGGCTTCCAATTCAATGATTTCGTTTATTTTTTGGAGAATGCATTTGTTTCCGGGATTTATTTCGGATTCCATTAATTTTTGCCTGTAGGATTCTTCTTTTTCAAAGAATTCTTCTAGGGAAGAAATGGAATGAGTTTCTTGCACTGAACCAAAACCGAGTTTTTGAATCATTGAGCCATTATAGTATCTTTCGGAGAAGGCCTTTGAACTGCACACGTAAAGAGGTTTTTTCAGGAAAACTGATTCTGCGAGAGTGCTTTGACCTCCATGGGTTAGAACTGCACTGCATTCCAGCAGGTCTTTTTCGAATTCTTTTTCACTCATTCCCTTGAATACAAGATTGCCGGAATTAATTTCTTTTTCTGTCCCGTAAATAATGAATTTCTTTTCAGGGAATCTATTAAGGAGCGGGAGAAGGGCAGTTAATTCCTCTTCCATAAAATACACTACGTAATAGTCTTTTTTCTTTGGATTGTTTTTAAAGAAGTAATTTCTTACAATTGGATTAAAGAAGAAATCATTTTTATTGCAGGAGGAAGGATGAATAAAGGAAGTGATGAGGAAGTAATCTGATTCAATGAATGCATTAATAATCGGTTTATCGAGAATGTGGAAGGTTATCTTTTGATTGAAATTCATTGGAAATTTGATGTAATTCATTGAGTGCATTACTGAAAGGGTTACTACTGGCAGCCTGAATAATTTTCCTATGTAAACCCCGTTTACATCGAAATCAGAGACAATTAAATCAGGCTTGAATTTTCGGACTAATTTAATTAATTTCACCATATTGGAGGCAGCAATATAGGGGACTTTTGGAACATTGTAGGCAAAGGTCCTGAACCGCTTAAGCCTTCCATTCCTGTAAACCAGATTAAACCAGTTAATTTTTTCATTGTAATGGAATTTCTTCTGGAGGTAATCATGCGCTTCCCCGGAAGAAACAACAAATACCTTGTGTTCCTTTATTAATCCCTCTATTAATTGGCTGCTTCTTGTAGCATGACCTAAACCAACACCGCATACAGTGAACAAAATTCTAGCCATTTCTTTATCACTTAATTAATTCATTCAATACATTAAATGGAGCAGTGAACTGGACTGAGGAAGGGTTAATCATTACTTTTACATTGGAAAAATAAATGGTTAAAGGAGTGAAAGAAGTCTTTGATCTTTCTTCAATCAAATAAATTAATTTGTCTGCTGACTTAAACGGAAGAGAAAGGTTGTTGGCTTTTGGATTTAAATTGAATTCGCTTGCTGTCTTCTCCAGGAATTCTTTATCGCTTGATTCAAGCAGGAACTCCTCAATATTCATTTTTTCTGCAATCAATTTAATCTTTTTAAGGTTATCACTGTTAAACTCTAAGTTCAATGAATCATTGAAGCTAAGCTCCTTCAATGATTGGAGTTGCTCGGAAAAAACCTTATTCAGGTAATTCAAGTGCTTTATCCTCTTATCCAGTTTTGTCTTCAATAAATCAAGTTCAGAAAGAGAAAATTCAGCTGAATTTCTCGCCAGCTTCAGTAAATCATTGTCATTCTTTGACCTCTCAATCAGTATCTGCATTTTTTCCACTATTGAAGGGATTTCCTCCACGCTTGACTTGGATTGAATTAACTGATTCAATTTAATCACCAGCTTGTTCTTCATTTCACGGTTTATTTCTGAAGTGCCTTTATCAGTAATAAAAAAATTGTTTTCCCTTCTGTTCACTAAACCAAAAGAAGTTGCTTCCTTCAGGAACCTTGAAAGAGTGGCGCGGGCAGAATTAACTGAATTATACCCAGATGCAATCTTTCCAAGCAAGGCATTATAGGAGATGCCCTGATTCTGCTTGATTATTAACAAAATTGAATTTTTAGTGGTCACTGTTAATAAGGAAGTATTTAAATAATAAAAACCTTTCTTTTAGGGCAACCAAGAATTATTTTTCCTGTAAAAAATTATTAAAGAAACAGCCAATAATACAATCAACAAAGATAAATGATTTGCTTCAGGAAAGCCTGGAGTTCTCTTCACTGCATTAGTCCAGATGGTTTTTCTTGAATTATCATACAAATGCTCTTCTGTTATGCCTTCTGATTCATCCAAGTAAGCTTCAGCTACAACGTAATAATTTTCGATTTCATCCAACTCAAAAGTCAATACAGTCTTATCAAATACATGAGTTTTTTCTAATGTTGCTCCTGCTCCAATAAGTTCTGCATCAAAAGATTCTTCAAATTCCTCCCCGCCAATAGGAAAACCTTTTTTATCAGCAATATAGAAATTCACGTCAACCAATCTTTCAACCGCATCGTAATTCCTTATATATGCAGTCGCAGACAGAGACGAATCTGGGCCTCTGACAGACGGATCAACTACAACCTTCTTCACTGCAATAACATTGCCTGCAGGCGCATCGCTATTGACGAAACCAATAACTGCAAATAAAATTAAAAATAAAATTATTATTTTTTTCATTTCTTTTCCTGCCAAGCTCAATTAATATTTCCCATTATAAAAAAGCCCGTTTTAGTTATTAATTCTTTCGATTTTATAATAATTTTTAAACACAAGGCAGTTTTTTGCGAAAGAAATAAAAACCTAAATTGCCTTTTAAGTACTAATAAAGGAAATGATAGTATGATTGCACCTTTGCTGAATTCAATTAAATTAATGGTTTCAAAGCCATTCTTTATAGTCATAGCCTTAATTGTTGCACTGATAAACAGCTTTGTATTGTTTTTTTTCCAGGAAACATTATTCGAGTTCATCCTTTCATTAATGGATGTGAATGCCTTTCCAACCAATAACCTGTTAATACTTCCATTCCAGCTTGTTTCAATTTACTTCAATGAATTACTGATACTGTTGCTTGTATTGTTTGTATCAGTATTATTGAATGTATTTCTTTTCTTTGCTTTCGCGGATTACGTTGGAGGAATCAAAAAAAAGAAGGCTTCTTTCGGGGCTTCACTTGGGTATGCAATCAAGAGCCTTTTTGAACAAATAAAGTTAGTGGTGTTTTTTGTTGTTCTTGTTGCCTTTGGTTTCCTTGTGCTTTGGATGTTTTTTTTACTCAGTGTCTACACTGTTTTTGGCGGGATACTGCTGATTATAGCAATGCTGTTATGCATCTATCTGGTAATAAAATTCATTTTCACTCCGGCAATAATGGCAACAGAAAAAATAAAGTTAAAGGAATCATTGAAGAAAAGCTATGAGTTTTCAGGCAAGCATTTCTTTGAAATAATTCTCCTGCTAATCGTTTTATTCATAGTAAATGCATTAGTAGAAGTAGGAATAGGATACTACATAGTTTTAGCGCAACCGGAAGAAAACTTTTTTCTGGTAATAGACTTCATCATTACACTGCTGTTAACAGCCTACTTTACCCTTTTGTTCCCTGTCTACTATCAATTGAGAGAAAAGAATGCAGGCCTCTGAAAGAGTGAAAATAAATGATTAAGATTTCAAAGCTGAGGTTAAAGAATTTCAAGTCATTTACTAAAGCAACAATCCCTTTTTCAAGGGGCTTTACAGCTATTGCCGGAAGCAATGGGTCAGGGAAATCCAATATCCTTGACGCATTAATGTTTGTATTGGGGATTACCTCCCTCAAAATGCTTCGGGCATCAAAACTCACTGATTTAGTCAATCATTACAGCAAGGACAGCTATGCATTAGTGGAAATGGATTTAGCTGGAGAAGACAAGAATTACGTTATCTCCAGGGAAGTGGACAGAGAGGGAAAGAGCGTATTCAGGATGGAGGGAAAGAGAAGCAGTCTGGGAGAAATCACTTCACTCTTGAAGGAATTAGGAATTAAGGCAGACGGATACAATATCGTGGTCCAGGGAGACGTTACAAGAATCATTGAAATGAATGCCGTTCAGAGAAGGGAAATCATTGATGAATTAGCTGGAATAAGGGAATTCGATGAAAAAAAAGAGGAAGCAATAAAGGAATTAGACAAAGTGGACAGAAAGATAAGAGAGGTAATGATTGTATTAAAGGAAAGAGAAACCTACCTGAATGAATTGCAGAGGGAAAGGGAAGCAGCATTAGAGTACCAGAACCTGAGCGGAGAGTTAAAGAAAACCAAAGCAACAATCGTGGAAAAAGAAATCGGGAAAATAAAAAAAGAAATAAATGAATTCAACCAAAAAAAAGAGAAACTGAATGCTGAAAGGAATTCCATTGAAAAAAAATTATCCGAAATGAAATCAAGGGAAGAGGAAACCAGGAAAAAAGTAGAGGAACTGAATGAAAAGATTCTTTCAGCAAACCAGAAAACCTATGCAGGAATAGGGATTGATTTAGAGGAAGTTAAATCAGACAAGAGACTGGCAGAAGAGAAGATTAATTCAAAGAAAGAGCACATCAACGTAATGAGCAACAGGATAAATTCACTGAATGAAAAGAAAGAAGTAATCAGGGAAAAAGAAAAAGAATCAAAGAAGAGACTGCAGGAATTAAGGGAAGAAAAAAAGGAAGCAGAGAAATCACTTGAAGAAACAGAGAAGTCCGCCGGAATAAAAGCAAATTTCACTGAATTAAGGGCATCCCTAAACAGGGCAGAAAAGGGGCTGGATGAATGCCTGAATGAATTAAATGAAGGAAAGGAATCCTTCTACCAGAGGAAATCTGAAATAGGCTCCTTGGCAAAAGAAATCGGGAATGCAGAAAAAATCCTGGAAGAATTAAAGGAAAACAAGGCAGCAAAGGAATTAAAGGAAAAAAGCGAAAAAATAAAGAAAGCAATAAAGAAAATGAATGAAGTCGAAGAAGAAATAAAAAAACTGAATAAAAAAATCAATTCAAAGGAACTGAATGAAAGAATCAAGGAATTAAGGCAGGCAAGGGAAAGAATACTGAAAGAAATGAGCGAAGTAATTGATCTGGCAAGAGAGGCCGGAGGAATGAGAAAAGAGGAAACAGTGGAGGCAGAGAAAAAGAAAAGCCAAAAGGAATTAAAGAAATCAGAAGAAGCAAGGGAAGCATTGAACAATACGATTAAGAAACTAGAGAAAGAAAAAGGGAAACTGGAAGAAGAAACAAAGAAATTAAGGAATGTATTGATGGAGGAAAACGAGGCAATAGAGGGACTGAATGAATTAAGGAACAAATTAAAGGAAATTTCCTTGAATGAGGATTCAATTGAGAATTCATTGAAAGATAAAAAGAATTCAGTAAGTGAAATAGAGAAAGAAATAGAGGAATCAATGAAGGAAGTTGATTCACTGGAAGAAGGAATAAAGAAGGAAGAAAAAAGAACTGAGGA
Source organism: archaeon (assembly GCA_043815885.1). Classification (GTDB taxonomy): domain Archaea; phylum Iainarchaeota; class Iainarchaeia; order Iainarchaeales; family 1-14-0-10-31-34; genus JBDRIL01. The sequence goes on from JBDRIL010000029.1 coordinate 26,596, forward strand.
ATTAAACAAAAGAATAAGGGAACTGAATATTGAACTGGAAAAACAAAGCCAGGAAAGCAAGCATTTTTATGAAGACAAGGAAAGAGAACAAAAGAGCCTTGAATCAATAAATGAAAGAATAACAATATATGAAGAAAAAATAGGTAAACTGGGAAAGGAAGAAAATGTGCTGGAAATAGAGAACTCAAAGAACGAAGTAAGGATAACTGACTTGGAAGAAGAGAAAAAGGAGTTTGAAGGAATTGAATTATTGGAAGGAGTTGAATTAGCTGAATTAAAGCAATCCCTTCCTGAAATAGAGAAAAACATAACCAAGCTTGGAGCAATAAACATGAAGGCAATTGATTCCTTTAATGTGTTTGCCGAAGAATTACTTGAAATAAAGAATAAGGCAGAGAAATTAGAGCAGGAAAGGATTGCAGTGCTTGAAATGATTGACAAGATTGAAGTAAAAAGAATCAATGTCTTTAATGAATGCTTTAATCAAATAAATTCAAACTTCAATAAAATGTATTTCTCCCTGGCTGAAGGAGAGGGAAAGCTGAAGTTAAGTGATGAAAATAATCCATTGGATTCAGGATTGCTTATTGAAGCAAGGCATGTAGCAGAAAAAGTGAAGGGAATTGATTCCATGAGCGGGGGAGAAAAAAGTTTAACTGCATTAGCCTTTTTGTTTGCAATCCAGCTCTACCAGCCTGCCCCGTTTTATTTCTTTGATGAATCCGATGCAGCACTGGATAAACCGAATTCAATAAAGATGGCCAGAATGATTAAAGAAATATGCAGGAAAAACCAGTTTATCGCCATTACTCACAATGACACACTCATAAAGGAATCCGACCAAATAATTGGTGTAGCCTTAAACGAACAAAAAAGCTCGGTAATAGGATTAAAGCTAAAGGAAGAAATAGAAAAAGAATTAAAAGAAACAAAAACAGAAGAAATAAAGGAAACAATAAATTAATTTATTTCTTTTTGCTTGGTTTTTTCTTTTTTACTTTTTCTATTTGTTTTTCTTCCTTGATTAGACTGATTATTTCGTCTGCTGAAGGGATTTTTTCGTCTTTTAATTCCTTTTCCGCCTGTTCGGCCCGCTTCTTTAGCTTGAATTCATCTAATTTGTATTTATCCAGTGCCTTTTTGTAGTCTTCTCCTGTAATCAACTTTTTTTCCTTCAGTATTTTTAGGTCTCTCAGTGATTTTTCCCTTGCTGAAAATTCCACTCTCAATCTATCGATTTCAATTGCATGCTTGGACCTGAAACTTATTTCTTTATTCAGTACATCCATTTGTTTCTTGTATCTTGCCATGAGTTCATCGTGCTTTTCTTCGCTTATCTTTCCATCTGAAAAAGCAGTATCAATCCTTCTCTGCAATGACATCAATCTGTGCAGTTGCCCTTCCAGGGAATACTTCTTCTTTGAATAAACTCTTGTAAGAATGACTGCTTCCATCATTACAATGAATAAAAGGATAACGAACAGGGAAATGACTCTTGCAAACGCCTGCTGGTCAAAGGCTTCAGTGAACTGGTATTTCTTTTCTAATTGAGGAAGGCCTCCCTCAGTAACATAGTCTTCCGGAGAGAATTGCTCATAATAAATGTAAATCTCTTTAGAGACACTGAAAAGGTTTTCTGCCAAGAGAACGAGATTAAAACCGCTCTTGGCTTGTTCTATTGCCTTGCTTCCATAGCCTTCATTGTAATAGAATTCAGAGGAATTATAGTAGTATTTTGCATGGTCCAAATAAAGCCTGCCCCAGACAAACTTTCTTATTCCCTTTTTTTCTTTCTCCATTTCCCCTTCCAGATAATCAATTTTTTCCTTTAGCATTGAATGTATTTCACTGAAGTCCTTGTCCTTTAATTTAATATAGGAATCAATTAAAGCAAAGGAAGAAGCTGAATCAAATGCAGTGGCTAAATACCATCCCATTTCCTGTTCTTTTTTTGCTGCATTAAGCCTTCTCTCTGCATCCCCTAATTCGTCTCCTTCAGCTATACTTAACCCGTTTTCAGAATTAACAATGTAATTGCTTGAGAAGTCCTTGAATGCGTCATCCTTCCTTACCTTTGCATTACTTTCAGTGGTTCTTGCATGGAATTCCCTTGATGCCTCAAACCATGCAACAGCAAATTCATATTCCTGAATTTTTTTTATTGTTTCAGCTTCACTTATTTCTCCAGTGGTTACATCAACAACTAAAGTCTTTTCTCCGGTTATTTCATCTATGTTATTCATTGCCCATGCAAGCCTCTGCTGGGCCGCGATATGCCATTCAATTAAATCAATTGGAACAGTCATGTCAAGATTGGTTTTAAGGCCCTGGATATTCTTTCTCAAGTCATTTACTTTCAGCTTGAATACCTCTGAATCAGATTGAAGCAATGAAGGATTATCTGCAATATCCTTTACCATTGAAGCATAAACCTTTGCAATAAATGCATTGTTTGCTGCAGAATACAGGTAATTGTTTTCAAACATTGCCTCTGTTTCCTGAAGGCTTTGTTCTGCCAGATTAAGTGTTGAAAGAAGGAATGAGATTTCAGCCTGGTCTTCTATTGCAGTGGTTTCCATTGACTTTCTTGCTTGCTCTATTTTTACCTTGGTTTCCTCTATAATGTTCGCAGTTATTTCATGCATTGGCCTTAGCTCTTCCACAAAGGCTGTTGGTTCCGGAGAGAATTGTTTTTCTGGAACTGCCCCTTTATTAATGTCAATCTCCTCCCAATCAGAAAACGCGATTTCCAGTACCTCATCAATTGAATCAACTTCAACCACCTTTATCCCCCATTCCTCAAAAGCGTGGTCAATCAGGTTAATGTTTTTCACTGAACCTTCTTCCCTGATGATTTGCTTTGCCTCCCCTTTTGGAATCATGAATAAGGTTATTCCTTCCTCTGAAGCCTTTCTTGTTTTCTGGAAGACGCCTCCAACACTTCCCACTCTGGCGGCCTCTGTAACAGTTCCAGTAATGGATACCTCGCCGCTTAAAGGCAAGTCCTTGAGCATTGAAATCGTAAGCAATGCCATTGCTGCTCCAGCACTGGGGCCTTCAACAGCAGAAGCACTTGAATCAATATCAAATAAGTAATCATATTTATCCACTCCATCAAAGTAATTCTTTGAAACCCTTACTGCAGTCTTTTCAGCACTCTGGGTAGTGGTTCCAACCAATGGAGTTAAATTACTCCAAATCTCTCCAGTGCCGGGAATAATATTCAAATACAAATCAGCTACAACAGGATTTCCATCAGAGGTAATTGCAAAAATCTTCATATGCCCTTTAGGAAGAACCGCGAAAGCATTCACTGAAAACAGTAAAAGCAAAAACCAGTAAAACAAATAATTTCTTCAAAACACTACACCATTCAACAAACAATCCAATTACTATTAATAAATAAAAAGGAATTTAAATAGTTAATGGATTCCAAGTCCCCTGTTTTCGAGTTAAATTTATTAATTAGAAAAAGCCCTTAACATTCATTCAGTGGAAGCTAAAACAAAAAAGAAAGAAAAAGAAAAAGAGGGCTTTTAGCCGAATAATGCGCCTAGTCCTGCTGCAGCTTCTTCTTCGGTTTTCTTTTCTTCTTCTTCGGATTTTTCTTCTTTCTTTGCTTCCCCGCCTGCAGTTTGGGCCGGAGCTGCTGCAACTGGGGCAACTGAAGCTGACTTGATTGCTTCCTCGATGTTTACATCCTTCAAAGAAGCAACTAAAGCCTTCACCCTGCCTGAATCAGGCTTGATTCCAGCGGCCTCCATTACAGAAGTAACTGACTTCTCGTCAATAGGCTTTTTTGCTGCATGCAAGAGCATTGCCGAATACACGTACTCCATGAGTCATTCCTCCTTTTCAATTAAAATAAAAATTATTTCTTCTCCTTTTTTTTGGTTTCTTTCTTTTCTACTGGTTTCTCTTCTTTCTTGGGTTTCTTTTTTGCTTCTTCTTTTTTTCCAGTCTTTTTTTCTTCCATCTTTGGTTTCTCTTCTTTCTCTTTTTCTTCCTTTGGTTCCTCTTCTTTTGCGCCACTGCTTTTTCTAAAAGCGGTGTCTTCTTTCTTTGGTTTTTCCTTTGCTTCTTTTTCTTCAACTTTAGGTTTTTCTTTTATTTCTTTTTTCTCCTCGCCTTTCTTCTCTTCTGGCTTCTCCTCTTTTTTTGGGTCTTCCTCGGGTTTCTTTTCTTCTTTTGCGCCACTGCTTTTTTCAAAAGCGGTGTCTTCCTTTTTCTCTTCTTTAGAGTCTTCTTTCTTTTCTTCAGCTTTCTCTTCTTTGGCTTCCTTTTTTTCCTCTTTAGATTCTTTTGTTGCTTCGGGTTCCTTCACCATTGATTTCAGTGAATCTGCCTGAAGGTTTGCCTTTCCGAGAAGATTGCTGATTGTTTCCTTGTTGAAGATTTCTGCATCCAATGCAACACTAAGGGAATCCCTGTATGCCTTGGACAAAAACAGCTTTATTGTGTCTTCATTAGTGTAATAAATATTTAAAGCCAGATTGAGTGAATTCCTGTAGGCTTGCTGGAAGTCACTGAACAGCTCGTCTATATCAATGTCCATTACTTCTGCCTTGAATATCTCTCCCTTTTCATATACTGCAATTACATTTAATCCAACCTTTATTGGCTTAATATTCAGTTTCTGGAGAGTGCCTGAAACAACCTTTGAGATTTCTTCTCCTTTCCTGCATACAGTCTTGTCTTCTGAAATAAAGATTGAGCTTCCCTGAATCCTTACCTTTAATCCTGCTCCCTTTAAGTCACTTAGTGCAGGGCCTGGAGGCAAACCAGTATCTCCTGCAGGAACAAGGATATCATCAGGGGCAATTATTCCGGGTTTTGCTGAAACCCTTCCTTTATTCTTTTTAATTAAAGCATAGAGTTCAAATGGATTCATTTGAGTGAAGATTATTGCAACTGAGCCTTTAACTTCTTCAAGCAATTTGCTTTCCTTTAGCTTTGATTCCTTTAATGCATTTAGTATTACTCTGGTTTTGGAAACCTTTATTACTGCTTTATCATGCAATAACTTCCTTATGTCCTGGAAGAGGTTGGCTGGAAATCCAGTAATATCAGCTACAGCAATAACCGGATAACTCTCAATTAACTGTTTTAATTCAGTTACTTCCTTTTTCTTCCATTCAGTTGTATGACGGGTCATTTCTTTTCCACCACTAGAGGATAAATTTTAATCGGAGGGCCCATTGTAAGCTTAACGAAAACACTCTTCACGTTATTCTTTTTTCCCTCCAACTTTGATTCAATTGCCTCATAGACAGTTAAAATGTTTTCAGTTAATTGTTCGTCAGGCATTTTTTCCTTTCCAACAGACAAATGCACTACAGGCATAAACTTTCCCTTTTTATTGGAGATTCTGGTTGAAGTAGCAGCAGATTCAACTAAAGATTTAACTGCATTAACGTTTGCCGGTACAGGCTTAGGCATTTTTCCTTTTGGAGCAAGAGCCTGCCCCAAAAACTTTCCAACAGTAATCATTGCAGGGCCTTCTGCGAGCAATACATCAAAAGAAGCAATTAATTCCTGCAACTTTTTCTTGTTCTTGCTTAAAGCTTCAATCTGTTCTTCCAGTATTACTTCTGCACCGATTTCCTTCAATTGAGTAGCAAACGGCTTGTCCTTTACAAACACCACAAAAGAACTCTTTCCCTTTGCACCAGTACTGTGAGGCAATTTAACTTCCACATCCAGCCTGTTCTCTGCCTTCTTGAAGTCAAGCCCCTTAAAGTTAATAGTTAAATCCACTGACTGCTCAAACTTTCTGCTCTTTGACTGGTCCCGAGCCTTCTGCAATGCAGCCAATACTTCTTTTTTATTCACTCTAAAAAAACCTCCTGCAAAACTTTTCCGAAAAGTTTTATCAAAAAACCCTTCGGGATGGCAGTAATAACGGATTAAAATTAAGATTTAATAATAAATAAGTGAAAAAAAGGGTTTAAAAAGGGTGCTATTTAATGCCGTGCCTTCTCTTCAACAACTCAATCCGCGCTTTCTGAGCATCACTTAATTGAAATGGTTTTTTAGGCTCCAGACGAATTCTTCTCTCTCTTTCTCTTGATCTTCTCTTAGCATCTTCATAAATCATATCCTTATAAAGGTTTTTTGCCTCTCCCTGAATCCTTTCTATTGTTGCAGGAGGAAGCCCGTCAAGCAATGCTGAAATCGTTTCTTGCATTTGTAGTTTGAATCTTCCTACTATTATCTTAGTTCTGGCTTTCCTTCCAAGTTTAAGCAATTCAAGTTTTAGTCTAAAAATTTGTTCAGCTTTTTCTAGTAATTCCGGAGGCAGAGGTTCTTTTTCCATTCAAATAAATTAAGAAGGAAGGTAATTTATTTAGTTTTTGTTTGGGGAAGCTTTTTCTCTATTTTTACGCGGAGGATTTTTGGGGTTTTTACTTTTACTGCAGTGAATTTGTGGTTTCCGACCATTACGCTTTCGCTTTCCTTTGGAAGCCTGTCCAGTTTTTCTATAATAAAGCCGCTGACTGTATCAAAGTCAATGGAAGAGAACTTGGTTTTAAGTATTGAATTGACTTCCTTTAATGGGATGTTTCCATTTACTTCAATCGTGTTTTCATTGATTTTGTTTATTTCAGGGACAATGTCTGTTTCATCCACTATCTCTCCAACTATTTCCTCCAGTAAATCCTCTAAAGTAACCACTCCAAGAACTGTTCCGTGTTCGTCTACAACTACTGCAATGTGAATGTGTTTTTTCTGGAATTCGGAAAGCAATTTATCTATTTTTTTAGTGCGCGGAACAAACATTACCTCCCGCATTATATCCCTTAATCTAGTGTCGGTTTTTCCTTCAGCCAGATAAGTCCAGGCATCCTTTACATAAAATATTCCGATAATCTGTTCAGTGTTTTTTTCGTAAACAGGAATTCTGGAGAAAGGAGTTTCAGCCAAAAAATCCTTTACCTCTGCAATGGTCTGGCTTGCTTCAAGGCCCTTCATTTCACTTCTGGGAGTCATTACCTCCGAAACCTGTAAATCATTGAATTTGAATATCTTGTAAATCATTTTCTTTTCCTCTTCCTCTATTGCTCCTTGTTCTGCACCCATTGTAACCATCATTCTGACGTCTTCTTCTGTCATGGGTTCTTCTCTGGCTCCAATTACCCTGGTAATGAGTCTGGTGATGCCCTGCAATACCCATATAAGCGGAGTTAGAAGAATGGAGAGAAAATGAATTATTCTGATTGAAAACAAGGCAATTACTTCAGAGTTCTGTACAGCAATGCTCTTTGGGGTTATTTCCCCAAATACAAGAATAAGAAAAGTCATTATTCCCACAGCAATGCTTACTCCATAGCTCTGGAATATATTTAATGCAATAGAGGTAGTGATTGCAGCAGCAGCAACATTCACTACATTATTTCCAACAAGAATAGTGATTAAAATCTTGTGAGGGTTCTGCTTGAATTCATTCAATAGTTCAGCGCTTCTGGAACCCTTCTTAAGCAATCGCTTAACCCTCACCCTGCTCAGAGAAATGAGTGCGGTCTCAACAGAGGAAAAAAATCCGCTCAGGATTAAGAGGACTGCAAGAATAATTAAATTTGTTTCAAGCATTTCTAATTCACTTGAAATAATAAAGCGTTAATTCTTTATAAATTATGCTCTTTTATGTAAAAAAAAGCTTGTCCCTAATGGATTGCAGGTTAGGATTTCTGCGTCTGGGAAAGGGAAAAATAGGGAAAAATCGTTAAAAAATCGAACCAAATGTTTAAATATAAGGTGAGGCAATAATATAAAGGCACACAATATATAGTGTGTTTTTGGTGGAGTAGGCTCAATATACGGGGTTTTTCTGGTATTAATGTTATATAGGTGAGAGAATGAAGTGTCCTTATTGCGGGAGTGAAGAAAGCAAGGTTGTGGATAAGAGGGAAACAGATGATTTGGTTAGCAATAGAAGGAGGAGAGAGTGCCTTAAGTGCAGTAAAAGGTTCACTACATATGAAAGAATTGAAAGGATTGAATTGAATGTAGTGAAAAAGGATGGAAGAAGGGAAGCATTCAATAGGGAGAAACTGATTACTGGGATAACTAAAGCATGCGAGAAAAGGCCTGTTGGAAGGGAAAAAATTGAAGCAATAGTGAATGAAATTGAATCAGAACTGCTTCAAAGAAAGGAGACAGAAATTCCTTCAAGAGAGATTGGAGAACTGGTAATGCAGAGACTGAAGAAACTGGATGAGGTTGCATTCATTAGGTTTGCTTCAGTGTACAAGACTTTTACTGATGTAGCTGAATTTGAGAGAGAGCTGAAAAATTTAAAGGTTGTAGAGGAAAAGTCCTCAGGAGATTCTACAGATATATTGCTGCAAGTGGCTACTCATGCAGCTGGATCCACAATTGGGTGGAGAAGGAGCAGGATAACTGAAGCATTAATGAAGGAAGCTGATTTAAGCAAGGACAATGCAGAAGAAATCGCCCAGTCAGTTGAAAAAAAGGTTTTTGCTTCAGGAATAAAGACTATTTCTGTTTCACTGATAAGGGAATTAGTGGATAATGAATTGTTTGTTAGGGGATATGAGAAGAAGCTGGAGAAACAGGGATTAATTGGAATGCCTTCCTATAATTTGAATCAATTAATCTATAACATGAGTCTGGAGAACAGCAATGTTCGTTCAAACAGCCCTGAAGCAATTAATTTAGCGATTGCAGAGAATGCATTAAAGCAGTATGCTTTAAGAGAGATATTTTCGAAAGAAGTATCCAATGCTCACTTAAAGGGAGCACTGCATTTGCATGACTTGGGTTATCCTATCCGCGTGTATTGTTCAGCGCATTCGCTTGAATTCATTAAAAAATATGGTTTAAGGCTGATCAATCTTTCAACTGCATCTACCCCGGCAAAACACGCCCATACTTTAACTGGGCACTTGAATACATTTCTTGCCTCAATGCAGGCATACTATGCTGGAGCATTAGGAATAAGTTTTGTGAACGTATTCTATGCCCCTTACTTTGTCGGAGCCGACTACAAGGAAATGAGACAGCAAGCACAATACCTTATTTTTTCGTGTTCACAGAATGCATTCTCTAGAGGCGGACAATCACTTGTTCCTGAGGAAACAATCTGGGTAAAGGAAGGAGAGAAATTAAAGCAAGCAGGGATAGGGGAATTGGTTGATGAATTTATTGAATTGGATGAGAGAAAGGAAGAATTAATTGACGGGACAGAGATAAGCAGGAACAACTTCAAGGGAATTGAAGCAATTTCCTTTGACGAGGAAGGAAAGATTAGCTGCAAGAAGATAAGTGCTTTTGCAAGGATTCCATTCAAGGGAAAAATCTATTCAATTACCACGAATAAAGGAGAAGTGAAGGGAGTTACTGGAAGCCATTCAGTGTTTGTATGGAATGGAAGGAAATTTGAAGCAAAAAAGGCAGAAGAGTTGAGGAGAAATGATTACATTGTAACTGCTTTAAAGGCAAAAGGATTAGTGGGAGAAAGGAATGAACTGGATTTAATTGAATTTTATTTGAACAGGAAGGAAGCAGAAAACGAGGTAAGGGTCTATGATACAGAGGAAAGATTCAAGAAGGCATTAATGGAGAGATACGGAAGAAGTTTCTATAAGGAATTTGAAAAAGATACTGGAGTTAAAGCTGAATGCGTTAGGAGCAATTGGTTGAGATACAAAAAAATTCCGTTAAAGTATTACTTTGAGTTTGTTGGAAACCCCGAAGAAGAAAAACTGATTTACAAGGGAGACAGCCAGACAGTGTTTCCAGCAAGAAGCAAGGTAACTAAAAGTCTAGTGAAATTGCTTGGATATTATGTGAGTGAAGGACACAATAGTCTGAGAAGCAGAAGCTTTATTGCAGTAAGCAATAAGGAAGAAAAATTCATTGAGAGCGTGAAGGAATGCCTGAATGAATTGAGTTATCATTACATAGTGAATGAAAATAAAAGGAATGGAGTGAAAACAGTTGTAATTCAAGGCATTCTTGCAAAAATCATTAGTGATTTAGGGGAAGAGGAAAATGGAGTGAAGAAGATTCCATTCATTATTTATAATGCATCAAAGGAATTGCAGAAAGAATTCCTGAATGCATTCCATGAAGGAGATGGATTAAAGAGAAGGAACAGTTATGCAATAGCAAATACCTCTGAAAATGTAGTGAATGGAATCTCGCTTCTTATGGCAATGAATGAAAAAGACTTCCATTTATTCAAGAGAACTTATGCGAATGAAAAATGGAAGCCTTGCTATGAATTAAGGGAATCATTAATGGATAACAGGGTAATAGACCACAAAATAAGCAGGGAATTAATTGGAAGAAAAGGGTTTAGAAAGGAATTAAAGAATTTGAGTGCTGACATTGAAAGCAAAGGAGGAACAAAAACTCAACAAATTCAGTTGCTTCAAATGTTAATGGAAGCAGAGGTTGGGTTTGCAAGAATAAAGGAAATCAATACCTGTGATTATGAGGGATTTGTTTATGATGTAAGTGTTCCGGGAAATGAATCATTTTTAGGAGGCACTGGATTAATCTTCTTCCATAACACTCTATTTATCGATTTTAATATTCATTTAGGGATTCCTGAATTTTTGAAAAAGGTTCCGGCAATCGGTCCAGGAGGAAAGTATACTGGAAAGACTTATGAAGAGTATGAAAAGGAAGCTCAATTGTTTGCTAAGGCTTTAATGGATGTATGGAGAGAAGGAGACGGAGATGGAAAGCCTTTTCCTTTCCCTAAACTGGATCTGCACGTTAATCAGGAAAGCTTTGACGATCCAAGACAGTTTGAGTTATTGAAGTATGCTTGCTTGATTTCTTCAGAGAATGGAGCTCCTTACTTTGCATTTGACAGGGATGCAGTGAATTTATCCATGTGCTGCAGGTTAAGGACAAAGTTAACTGATACTTATGTTTTAGAGCATCCTGAAAGCATTAGGTATTGTGGTTTTCAGAATGTTACAATTAATTTGCCTCAGGCTGCTTACAGGGGAGGAAAAGGAAATATAGAGAAGTGCATTGAGGAAGTAAGGAATACAATGGATTTGGCAATGAAGGCTCATTTAGAGAAAAAGGAATTCATTTCCACTTTAATGAAGGAAAACGGTCCTTTATGGCAGGTGGGAAAAGTCTCTCCTGATGGAATTCCTTACCTGGACTTAGATAAAGCTACTTATATTATTGGATTGATTGGATTGAATGAATGCGTTAAGCACTTAATTGGAAAGGAACTGCATGAATCAGATGAAGCATTCAAGCTGGGATTAAAGATAATTTCTGCAATGAATTTAAAGACAAAGGAACTGGAAAAAGAGACAGGGCTTAGAGTTGCATTAGAGGAAAGTCCGGCTGAATCAGCTTCATTGAGGCTGGCGAGAGTTGATTTAAAGGAGTTTCCTGAAAGCAAGGAATATGTGAGAGGAAACAAAGAAACAAGGGAAGTGTATTACACTAATTCAATCCATCTCACTCCTGATGCTCCAGTGAGCATTAGTGAGAGAATTGAAAAGCAGGGAAAGTTTAATCCATTAATTGAGTCAGGAGCAATAACCCATGTATTCTTAGGAGAACAAAGGCCAGAACCAGAGGCAATACTTAATTTAGTGAAAAAGACATGGGAGAACACTCAAAGCGACCAAATAGTTATCTCTCCTGAATTCACTGTGTGTGATGACTGCAACAGAGTAAGCCCTGGCTATAAAAGAAAGAATTTAGGAGGTAATCGAAATGAAAGAAAAAGAAGTTGAAGCTGTCTGCCCTCACTGCGGAAGCAAGAATGTATACGGAATAAGCAGGGTAGTGGGATATTATTCAGTAATAAATAACTGGAATAAAAGCAAACAGGCAGAATTTTCTGACAGACAGAAAGGAGACTATTCATTGTGAGTTGAATGAATGCAAAAATTTTCTGGAAAGAAGGCTGTCCAAATTGCCCGGCAGCAAAAGAGTTAGGAAAGAAACTGGAAGAAAAAATTAAAGTAGAGTATCTGAATATAGAGGAAGTGGATGGATTGGCTGAAGCTTCTTTTCACGGAGTAATGAGCACTCCAACACTGATTGTACTGGATGAAAATGAAAAAGTATTAAAGCAATGGAACGGAGAAGTTCCAAAAGAAGAAGAAATAAAAGAACTGATTAAATGAATGGAATCGAGATTGTTGGAATCCAGAAGAATTCCTTGATTGATTATCCTGGAAAAATTGTTTCAACTGTTTTCCTGAATAAATGCACGTTTAGATGCCCTTTCTGCCACAATCCGGAATTAGTATTGAATACTGATTCCAACAGAATTAAGGCAGAGGAATTAATTGAATTTTTAGAGAAAGAGAAAAAATGGATTGACGGAATCTGTCTTACTGGTGGAGAGCCAACACTGCATGAAGCTTTACCTGAATTCATTTCCAGAGTAAAGGAAAAAGGTTTTTTGGTTAAGCTTGACACGAATGGAACCAATCCAGTAATGCTGAAAGAATTAATTGAAGGAAAGAAGCTAGATTACATTGCAATGGACATTAAAGGCCCTTTAGAGAGATATGAAGAAATTGTGAAAAGCAAGGTGAATGAAAAAGCAATTCAAGAGAGTATTGAATTAATCAGGAATTCAGGAATTGAGTATGAGTTCAGGACAACAGTTGTTCCGGAAATATTCTTGGATGGAGATGAAGAAAGAATTGGAGAATGGCTGAAAGGAAGCAAAAAATATGTATTGCAGCAATTCAATAATGAACACAAATTATTGGATCATTCATTCCAGCACCTGCAAGCTTTTTCTCCGCAAAAAATGCAGGAAATAAAAGAAAAAATGAATCCCTATTTCGAGAAAGTGGAATTAAGAGGGGTTCCAACTGCATTGAAGAAGGAAAATTAATTAGATTTCTCTTTGAGCATTTCGTCGTACATTCCGGCGTCAACTTCTTTGATTACTTTGTTGGGTTTCTTGTTTTCGACTGTTACTCCAAGAGAATAAGCTGTTCCAAGGACTTCTTTTAAAGCGCTTTTAATTTTGTAGGATTTCATGTTTGAAATCTTCATTTCTGCTATCTTTATTGCCTGCTGAATGGAGAGGTTTCCTGCAACCTCTTCCTTTGGGTTGGCGGAAGCTTTCTGTAAATTTAATTCCTTTTTAATTAAAGCACTTACTGGAGGGCTTCCAACCTCTATCTCGAAGTTTCTGCGTGAATCAACTTTAACTGTTACTGGAACCTTCATTCCAGCAAAAGCCTTGGTTTTAGCATTAATCTCTTCCACTATTTTTCCGATATTCACTCCTAAAGGGCCTAGAGCAGGGCCTAAAGGTGTGGCAGCAGTTGCCTTTCCTCCTTCAATCATTGCTTTAATTTCAGGCATAAGAAAATCACTTTTATTCCTTTATAATTCTAATATGTTCTGCTCTGATAGTAATTGGAATCTTTACTGCTGCTTCAAGCAATTCAACTGTAACCTCTTCCTTTGTATCATTCACTCTAAGGACACGGGCTTTTTCTCCCTTGAAAGGGCCAGTAATTAGCTCTACCCGCATTCCTTCCTTAATGGACTTCATTAAAGGTTTTGCTTCAAGCAGTGAACTCAACTCATCAATCTTTATCTCTCCTCCAATTATTCCTTTTCCCTTAATGTGAGGAGTATTGGTTATTGCCCTTCTTACAGTTAACTCTGAATCCGCTTCAATCAATACATATCCTTTCAGGCCAGGGATAACGCTTAAAGAATAAATCCCCAATGCCTCTTCCTTTACCTTATTGGAAAGGATATCCACAACTAGGGATTCCTGTCCTGCAGTTGTTCTAATGGTAAAAATCATTTTTCTTCAAACCTTTTTATTTGATTTAAATTTATATCAAAAGACATTAGATATGAAACTTTTTTAATGTCTTTTGATAGCTATCAAAGGACAAATTTTTTATCTATATTTTTGTCCTTTGATATTAATTTTGGAATAATTTAAAAACCCATCGAGGGTTTTTAAAGCTTTAAAAAATCTTTGATTTTTTAAATAAACTTATTAAAATATGTTTTGAAAGAAAAAAAAATTATTTTATTCCAAGCATAATGAAAGTCAACATTATGACAAAACCAATTACTCCGATTAAGATTATCCCTAATCCAGTTACCTTTGACATTACCTTGAATTCATCCATATCCGGTTTTTTAGATACAGTTAGAATTCTTCTAGTGCTTTCCCAGAATTTTCTGAAGTTAAACATATTTCATCAACCAGTAAATTCAATTCCTAAATCAACCATTCCTGTTTCATCAGTTAACTGCTTTATGTCGCCGAGATAAGGGAATTTTCCTCCGGCAACAACAACCATTGCCTGAATCTGTTTTTTTGGAAGGTCTTCTTCAATCATTGCACCCCAGATGATGTGAGCATTTGGAGAGATTTTAGATGAAACTGCTTCAACAATCATTTCTGCTTCCCTTAAAGTCATGTCTGTCCCGCCAACAACATTAATCAATGCCTTTCCAGCATCCATTATATCTATATCAAGTAAAGGAGAAGTTAAAGCATTCTCTACTGCTTCCAATGCACGGGAATCAATTGTTTTTTCAGAACGGCTTTCCCCTAAACCAATCATTGCTGCACCCCCTCTTTCCAGAATTGTCCTCAAATCAGCGAAATCTAAATTAATTAATCCTGGCTTGGTGACCATTTCAGTTATTCCTTTTACTGCATTGGTTAAGACTTCATCTGCAACCTTGAATGCAGCATTTACAGGCAGATCAGGAGCTATCTCAAGGATTTTATCGTTTGGAATGACAATTATTGTGTCTGCCTCTTTCTTTAATTTAGTTAACCCATCCAATGCATTCTCCATTCTCTTTCTTCCTTCGACTGTAAAAGGAAGAGTGACTACAGCAATAGTTAAAGCCTTTGAATTCTTTGCAATTTTTGATACAAGAGGGCTGGCGCCTGTACCAGTTCCCCCACCTAAACCACAGGTAATAAAAACCAAATCTGAATCTCCAATCAATTCAATTAATTCTGCTTCAGATTCTTCTGCAGCAGCTTCTCCAACAGAGGGATTGCTTCCAGAACCTAACCCCCTGGTTAGCTTTCTTCCAATCAAGACTTTCTTGTCTGCAGTTACTGCAAGTAAGTCTTGGGCATCAGTATTAACTACAATTGTTTCCGCGCCGTGAATTCCAACTTCACTCATTCTGTCAACAGTATTGCTTCCTCCACCACCGACTCCAACTACCCTTATCTTTGCCTTGCTTGCTTCAAGAATCTTAATTAATTCTTCGTCTTCTTCGCCTCTAACCATTCTCTTTCCTTTTGGGCCGAGCCTTGTTTCGGCTACAGCTCTCCTCACGGCTTTCTCCACAACACTCTTCACATTAAATCCCCCTCACAATTCCACAAAGTTTTTAGGCTCAATAATTTTCGTATAAATATAATTTGCTCCAAGATGATTTAAAAAACTTATTGATTGCACTTTTATTCACTTTCAAAGGAAAACAAAAGTAATAATTTCATGCAAGGAAAAAAATTAAAAGCAATAAGAACAATAAAAAAGAGGACTCCCGTCTATAAGTATACATAATGGAACTCTTTTTATTCTTTTTGGCATCTAATTCCTTTTTTAATGGAGAATAAAAAATTCATTAAAAAAAATCCTGATTCTGAGTTTCCTTTAACTGACTGCATTTCCATTAATGACTTTTCAAAGAAGGATATCCTGTTTGTCTTGGATAAAGCAAAAGAAATCGAAGCAATGAGCAAAGAAAAGAAAGCAGCAATATTAAGAGGAAAAACCATTGCAAGCCTGTTCTTTGAGCCTTCCACCAGAACAAGGCTTAGCTTTGAGACAGCAATGCAGGAATTGGATGGAAAAAAGATTGGATTTGCTTCTGCAGGAGTAAGCGCGGCAAAGAAAGGCGAAACCTTCTCTGATTCAATCCGCGTTATCAGCAATTACGCTGACATCATTGTAATGAGGCATCCATTGAGCGGGACAGCAAGAAGGGCTGCTGAACTCTCTTCCTGTCCAATCATTAATGCAGGAGACGGAAGCAATCAGCATCCAACCCAGACTCTATTGGACCTTTACACTATACAGAAATACATTGGAAGGATTGACGGACTGAATATTGGTTTTGTGGGAGATTTAAAGTATGGAAGGACAGTGCATTCGCTTGCAGTTGCACTGAACCAATTCAGGGTAAATCAATTCTATATTTCTCCTGAATCACTGAGAATGCCAAAGCATATAGTGGAGGAAGTAAAGGAAAAAAACAATGCACATGAATGCACTGAAATAGAGGACTGCATAAAGGAACTGGACGTAATGTATGTTACTAGAATCCAGAAGGAAAGGTTTCCGGATGAACTGGAATACAATAAAGTAAAGGACGCTTACATAATCACGAAAGATACCTTAAAGAATGCGAAAAAGAATTTGAAGATAATGCATCCTCTTCCAAGAGTGAACGAAATTTCAACAGAAATAGATGACACTCCCTTTGCATTATACTTCCAGCAGACTGCAGCAGGAATTCCGGTGAGAGAGGCGCTATTATGGATTTTAAGCAAGGTGAAGAAATGAAGCAAAAGATTTTGAAGCCAAAAATAAGGATTACTCCGATTGGGTTTGGCACTGCAATTGATCACATTACCCCTGGAATGGGTTTAAGGATAGTGGAAGTAATTAAAGTGGAAAAGGATAACGCGATTTCAATTGCAATCAACACTGAAAGCAAGAAGTTAGGGAGAAAGGACTTGATTTTATTTGAAAACAAGTTTTTGAATGAAAAGGAACTGGATAAGGTGAAGCTGCTTGCAAGAAATGCCACGCATAATGTGATAAAGGATTTTAAGATAGTGGAAAAGGAAAGGTTAGGCCTTCCTGAACGAGTGAGCGAAATAATTGAATGCATTAACCCGACCTGCATTACCAACCATGAAATGATTCCAACCAAATTCATTATCACTAAAAAGAAGCCACTTCAGGCAAAATGCTATTACTGCGAAACCGTAATGGAAGAAGAAGAAATAATGAGAGCAGTAAAATGAATTCCAAAAAAAACGGAAACAATAAAAAAGCTCTCATCTTTTTTTATAAAGGAAACAGAATTAAAGTGATTAAATGCAAGTAAAAAAAGTGTATTTATTGGTGCATCCAATGTATATACTAGATGTTACTGGAGAAAAAAGTAAGTTAAGCAAAGAAGAAATAACGAAATATTTGGAATTAACAGAAAAGAATATCAAAAAATGGATGAAAATTGCAAAAAAATGTAAAAAAACACCGAATGAAATAATGATAATTATTGGCACAGACTATTTGGTTAACGGAAAGCACCCAGAATCCAAAACAAAAAAAAGGATTAATTCTTTTGACCCAAGAACAAAGAATATCCTGCTTAAAGCAAAAAAAGAATTAAAGAATAGGCTAATTTATCTGCCTGCAGATTTTAAGGGAGAATTGGATAAGTTACTTGAAAAAAGGGGCATGAAAATAAACAACAAAACAGCGCTTGAATACTTCGGAGAATATGGATCGCAATGCGGGGAATACCTTGCGAATATGCTAAAAGAAAAATTTAGTCTTGAGAAAATTTACTACCGCAGAGAAGCGAGCATACATTCTTCAGAAGATTTACGTGCAGAAGAACATCTAAAGAAAAGACGCTTAAGGTCCTGGTTAAAAAAAGTCAGTTTTAAGAGGCGGTTTTGAAAAATGCTTGAAACAGAATTAATCGGAAGAAGGCTGAAGAATCCGACAATACTGGCTTCAGGCATTCTTGGAATGAGCAGTTCTTCTTTAATAAATGTAATAAATAACGGTGCCGGAGCTGTAACTACAAAGAGTTTTTCTTTAAAGGAAAGAAAAGGACATAAGAATCCAATCTTATGCGAATTTGATGGAGGATTCATTAATGCAGTTGGATTAAGCAATCCAGGAATAGAGGAAATGAAAAAAGAGATTAATGAATTCAAGAAGAAATGCAATGCTCCGCTAATTGCAAGTGTTTTTGCTGAAAGAATGAATGAGTTTGGAGAGATTGTGGAGAAAACCTCTGAATTAAAGCCTGATTTCATTGAATTGAATATCTCCTGCCCAAACGTGGATGAAGAAATGGGAAAGCCATTTGCATGCAATAAAGAGAGTGCAATGCAGGTAACAGAAATCGCGAGAGAGAGAACAAAAATTCCCTTAATTGTAAAGCTCTCTCCAAATGTAGATGATATTACAGTAATTGCAAAGGCAGCGGAAGAAGCAGGAGCAAATGCAATAAATGCAATTAATACTCTTGGGCCGGGAATGGTAATTGATGTTAAGACAGGAAAACCAATTCTTGCAAATAAATTCGGTGGAGTGAGCGGAAAAGCAGTTAAGCCGATTACTGTGGCAAGTGTTTACAAGATTTATGAAAAAGTGAATATTCCAATAATTGGAACTGGAGGGGTTGCTAAAGGAGAGGATGCAGTGGAATTATTAATGGCAGGGGCTTCTGCTGTAGGCATAGGAACAGGAGTTTATTACCGAGGAATAGATGTATTCAAGAAAGTGTGCGAGGAAATGAAGAAATTCATGAAAGAAAACGGATACAGGAATATAAAGGAATTAGTGGGGAAAGCGCATGAATGAATTACAGAAACCAGAAGTAATTCCAATAAAGAAAGTAATAGAAGAAGCTGAGGACTTAAAGACATTTGTTTTTGAGAAAGAATTGAATGCAGTTCCAGGACAGATTGTAATGGTTTGGATTCCTGAAGTCGGAGAGAAACCTTTTGGGGTTTCAATGCAGGGGAAAAAGGAATTCGGGATTACAGTGAAAAAAAGAGGTTCTTTCACTGAGAGAATGCATGAATTAAAGGAAGGAGATTTGGTCGGGATAAGAGGCCCTTATGGAAATGGATTTGAATTAAAAGGAAAAATAATTTTTTGTATTGCCGGAGGTTATGGAGCGGCTCCACTGCTTTTCTTGGCTACAGAGGCAAGAAAGAAGAAAATGAAGGTAACTTTTTTGCAGGGGGCAAGGACAAAAAAATTCCTGCTTTATGAAAATAAATTAAAGAAAGAAGGAATTGATGCAAGGGTTTGTACGGATGACGGAAGCAAGGGAAGGAAAGGAAATGTATGTGATGGGTTGGAGGAAATTGGTTTAAAGAAATTTGATTGCGTTTACTGTGTTGGGCCGGAAAAAATGATGAATGAAGTCGTGGAGTTATGTGAAAAGGCCAAGGTTGAAGTTCAGGTGAGTCTTGAAAGGCACTGGAAGTGCGGTTATGGTTTGTGCGGGAACTGCTGTGTTGACGGAACTGGAGAGAGAACGTGTGTTGAAGGCCCTGTTTTCAGCGGAAAGAAATTAAAGAAAATAACTGAATTCGGGAAGCATCATAGAAGCAGTTCAGGAAAGAAGGAAGAAATATGAGTCTGCTAATAAAAAATGGAAGAATCTTTTTTCAGGGAAGACTGATTGATGAGGATATTTTAATTGAAGGAGATAAGATAGAAGAGATTGGTTCAATTGAGGAAGCAGATGAAGTTATTGATGCAGGGGGAAAGATTGTATTGCCTGGGGCAATTGACTGTCATGTGCATTTCCGTGAACCAGGAATGGAATGGAAAGGAGACTGGAATTCAGAGAGCAAAGCTGCAGCAAAGGGAGGAGTTACCACTGTACTTGAAATGCCTAATACCAAACCCCCAACTGCAACTGTAAAGGATTTGGAGGAAAAGAGAAAGATTGCTTCAAGGAAGAGTGTAGTGAATTATGGATTGTTTTTTGGGGCGACAAATAATAATTTCAGGGAAATTGAAAAAGCAGAGGGGATTGCCGGAATTAAAGTTTATATGGGTTCAACCACAGGAGACTTATTGGTTACAGAAGACACTGCTTTAAGGCAGGTATTTCAAAAGGGGAAAAAAAAGGAAAAGGTTGTGGCAGTTCATGCAGAGGAAGAAGAAGAATTAAAGAATGATTTAAAGGAAGCAAAGCGGTTTGGATGGAATAAGGCTGAATTTCACGACGGAATAAGGAGCAAAATGGCTGCAGTAAAGGCAGTGAAAAAGGCATTGGAGTTACAGAAAGAGGTTGGGAATAAGCTTCACTTCTGTCATGTAACCACCTCAGAGGAATTCAGGGAAATCGAGAGATGCAAGGCAATAAGAAAAAACATTACCTGTGAGGTTACGCCTCATCACTTGTTTTTAACTCATAAGATTGCAAAGGAGAGAGGAAATTACTCTAAAGTTAATCCTCCTTTGAGGCTGAGAACAGACCAGATAGCGTTAATGAGAGGGATAAATTTTGGAGTAATTGATTTAATTGCAACAGACCATGCCCCGCATACAAAAGAAGAAAAGGAAAAAGGTTATTGGGAGGCGCCAGCAGGAATGCCTGGGGTAGAGACAATGATGCCATTAATGCTTAATGCAGTGAATGAAGGAAAAATAACCCTGGAAAAATTAATTGAATTGGTTTCTATCAATCCCTGCAGGGTTTATGGAATAAAGAATAAGGGAATGATAGAGGAAGGAAGGGATGCAGACTTAATTGTGGTTGACTTAAATAAAGAACAAAAAATAAAGGAAGAAGAATTATTCACTAAATGCAAGTGGAGCCTTTTTGATGGAATGAAACTAAAAGGAGCAGTGGAAAAAACAATAGTGAATGGGAAAATTATTTATAGTGATGGCAGTATAATTAATGAAAGCAAAGGAAGAGAAGTGGAATTTGAGGGAGAGGATTAAATGGAGAAGTATAAAGAGGACTTCATTAAGTTCCTGATTGAAAGCAAGGCACTGGCTTTTGGAGAATTCACCTTAAAGAGCGGAAGAAAGAGCCCTTACTTCATTAACACCGGAATGTTTGATTCAGGGGAAAAAATAGCAAAACTTGGATTCTATTATGCGAATAAGATTACAAAGGAATTCAGTAAAAAAGATTACGATATAATTTACGGTCCTGCCTATAAAGGAATTCCCCTTGCATTAACTACTGCAATTTCTCTGGCAAAGGATTTTGGAATAGATAAAGGATATTCTTTTAACAGAAAGGAAGAAAAAGAACACGGAGATAAAGGCGCAGTAGTCGGGGCAAAAATAAAGGAAGGAGCAAAAATAATAATACTGGATGATGTATTCACTACAGGAGAAACAAAAGAGGAAACAATAGAGTTACTGAATTCAATAGGAAAAATAGAATATGTCTGTGTATTAATTGCAGTTGACAGAAAGGAAGTAGGAGTGGAAGGAAGTTCAGCAATAAAGGAATTCGAGAAAAAGCACGGGATTCCAGTGAAATCAGTAGTGAATATAAGGGAAATAATTGAATTCCTGCACAATAAAGAGATTAATGGAAAAGTTTATGTAAATGATGAAGTAAAGAAGGAAATGGAAGCATATCTTGAAAAATATGGAGTGAAGGAATGAAAATAGAATGGAATGAATTCTTGAAAAAATCAGCAGAGGAAAACAGGAATATTGTCTGCATGGGGATTGACCCGGTAATAGAAAAAATAGAGAAAGTAGCAAAAGGAAAAAATATTGAGGAAAGGTTATTCAATTTTTATTCTGAAATAATTGAGGAAGCAAAGAAAGAAGGAGTTTTGCCTGCAACAGTTAAACCCAATTATGCTTTTTTCGCGCAATACGGTTTTGAGGGAATGAAGGCATTAAAGAAATTAATAGAAAAATTTAAGGAAGAAGGAGTTCCAGTTATTTTTGACGGAAAGAGGGCAGACATTGGAAAGAGTTCTGCTGCTTACGCGAGAGAATTATTTGATTTCTGGGAGGCTGACTCCATTACAGTCAATCCATTCATGGGCTCGGATTCAGTTGAACCATTCATTAAGTATTGTGAGGAAAAAGGGAAAGGAGTGCATCTATTAAACAGAACCTCCAATCCAGGAGCAAAGGATTTCCAGAATTTAATGGTTGAAGGAAAACCATTGTATCTGAAGGTATCAGAGAAAGTAATTGAATGGAGTGAAAACGCAAAAGGAAATTTGGGAGTGGTGATAGGAGCAACATCTCTGGATGAATTAAAGGAGATTGCCAAATTTTTTGTTGATTCAGGAAAAGAGATTCCATTGCTTATTCCCGGTGTTGGAGCACAAGGCGGAAGCGCAAGAGAAGTTACAGAGGCACTGAAAAAAAACAATTATGATTTGAGTTTAGTGAGGATTAATTCTTCAAGCGGAATAAATTATGCTTTTGAGAAAAAGGATTCCAAAGATTTCAGCGGAGAGGCAGTGAAGGCATTAAAGGAATTAATTAAGGAAATAAATTACTGATTTTGTGGGGGCAGGGAAAATGAAGGAGGAAAAAGGGACTGGTTCTGCATTAACGCTTAGAGCTCTCTTATTTGGAGCATTTCTTTCAATCATTGTTGCAAGCTATTCTGCCTATGCAGGATTAAAGATTGGGGGGGTTTACTGGCCGATAGTCACTACCTCCCTTATTTCAATGGTTTTCTTTCTCTTTCTTGGAAAAACAAATGTAAATGAAATTAATGTTGCCCAGACAGCTGGAAGCGCTGGAGGACTGCTTGCAGCAGGAATCATCTTCACTATCCCGGCAATATGGATGTTGGGATTGGAGATAACTTTATTGGAAATATTCCTGATTTCATTGATTGGAGGAATTACCGGAATAATTTTTTCTATCCCTCTCAGAAAAAAAATGATTGAGGAAGACAAGCTTCCTTATGCTGACGGAACCGCGGCAGCAGCACTGATTAAAGCAGGGGATGAGGGAGGAAAGAAAGCAAGAATTTTATTCTATGCATTTGGAATAGGGGCAGTTTTTTCTTTTATCAGGGATTTCCTGCAATGGATTCCTGCAGCAATTAATCTGGATATGATGAAAGCAGGAATAGCAAAAATATTTTCTTTTGGTTCAAGTGTTTCACTGATTCCTTTTGCAGGGGGATTCTTGATTGGGCCAAGGTTCACTGCTGCATGGTTTCTTGGAGCGATAATAACTTACTTCGTAATAATTCCTTATTATGTTTCCACTGGATTGATTGCAGAAAAGTTTGCAGTACTGGCTGAAATTGCAAGGCCTTTGGGGGTGGGAATAGTTATTGGTTCAGCAATAATGTATTTCATTATCAAGGGAATTCCTTCCCTGAAGAAGCTGTTTTCAAGCTGGAAAGACGCAAAAACAGGAAAGCTTTCAGGAATTGCATTGATTTTCGCGGTTGGGATCCTTACAATAATCACTAACATGAATCTTCCATTGGCGATTATTGCAATTGTCGGCGCATTCCTGATGGCCTTTGTTGGAGCTAGAGTAACTGGAGAAATGAATGTCGATCCAATGGAGATATTTGCAATGATTGTACTGCTTATTGCAAAGATATTCTTTGGATTCAATGCAATCTATCTGGTAATGGTTGCAGCAGTGGTATGCATTGCAGCAGGAGTAGCAGGAGACCTGATGCAGGACCTAAAGACAGGATTCATTCTTAAAACAAAACCAGAACACCAGGTTATCGCACAACTTGTAGGAATAATTACTGCTTCCTGCGTAATCGGAATAGTTTTATTCGCAATAAAACCCTACGGTTTTGGAGGATTGGAATTTCCCGCGCCACAGGCAATAGCAGTAAGCGAAGTTTTGGGCCCTGCTTTCTTAAGCTTTCCTTTATTGGTTGGAGTGTTGTTGGGGATAATTGCTACACTCATTACTTCTTTGATTCTGAAAATGGGAATTATTCCAATTGCTTTTGGAATCGGATTGTATGTACCGATTGAATTGTCTCTTCCTTTATTCATTGGAGGAATGATTAGGCTGGTTGCTGACAGGAAAAAAATAACTGAAAAGGCAAGGTTAGTTGCAGCAGGAGTGATTAGCGGAGAAGCATTAATCGGGGTAATAATTGCGATTGCCGGGCTTGTTGGGGGAATGCTTGCGTGATTGGAATAGATTTCGGGGCTTCCTATATTGATTTAGTGCAATTTAAAGGAAAAAAATTAATCAGTAAGGTTTCCTTCAAAACAGAAAAGAATTCCTTCAATAAATTAAAGAAACTACTCAGAAGAAAGGAATTTGAAGGAGAAGAGGTATTTATTACCGGAGGGAAGGCGGGAGATAAACGAATTCTAAAATTGCTTAAAGGATTTAAAGTAGAAAGAGTGGATGAAATAAATGCAATTGGAGAGGGAGCAAGATTTCTCTCAAAAAAGAAGAATTTCCTTACAGTGAATATTGGAACTGGAACGCCTTTTGTTTTTGTTAAGGGAAAAAAAATAATTCATTTAGGCGGGACAGGCTTAGGCGGAGGAAGTTTAGAAGGATTAGGCAAGATTTTATTGAACAAGAGAGTGGAAGAATTGGAGGAAGTAGGAAGAAAAGGAAAACTGGAATTGGATTTAAAGGTAAAAGATATTATTGGAAAGGGAATTGGAATAATTCCTGCTGATGCGACTGCAAGCAATTTCGGGAAAGCAATGAAAATAAAAGTAAAAAGAGAAGAAATTGCCTTGTGTTTGCTTAATTTAATGGCAGAAGGAATTGGAGTAATGAGTGTGTTTGCTGCAAGAAGCAGTGGATGCAGTGAAATTGTTTTCACTGGGAGGGTTACCGCAAAAAACAAGTTCATCCGGGAAAGAATAAAAAAAGTAATGAAGCTGTTTAACAACAAAGGAGTCTTTCCTTCAAATGCTGAATATGCTACAGCAATTGGAGCTATTGTATCAAATATGAAGAATTTATCTTAATTAAACAGAATTTTTATTCCGTTATTTTTTTCCTCGAATATATCCGTCTTTTTTTATTTTATCCATGGTTTTTTTTGGCAAATCCTTTAGATGGTCTGGCGCTTTAGCCTTAGATTGAGTTCTATTTCCTCTTGCGTTTGGTCCTTTTGCCTTTTTCGTACAAACTTGCGGAATTGCCCACAGCCAACACACTTCCTGTAGAAACTTCTTCAGGTTTAGGCCACTCTCCTTTAAGCTTACGGCGGTCTATTCCTCTAACTTCAACTTTTTGGCCTCCAATATTCATAGTTGCCTCAAATTGAACAACTTTTTTTCTATTAGGACCTTTAACTACACGCAATGTATAGTTTCTTCTTTGGTTTCTTCTACCCTTAGGCCCAGGTCTTTTTGCCGGCATTCATTTATCACCTCTACTTAAAAGTAAAGGCTTTTCTAATATAAAAAAGGATTAGTCAGAAATAGCTTTTTAAATTAGAATAACGTATTCTTTTTCAGAGGAGAGGAAAATGGAGAAGTACGCTCAAAAGATGAAGGCAAAGCTGTTTGATATCAAGGCAGGAAAGTATATTTCCATAATCCATGAGATTGATGCAAAGGAATTAGGGATCTTTAAGCTTGACAGGATTGAAATATTTAACCCAAGGACAAGGAAAAGGATTGTAACTGTAGCGGATTTAACTGATTCAGAGGTAAAAGAGAATGAGATTGGATTGTTTGATGATGTGAGAAGGGAATTGGGCGCAAGAGCAAAAGAGAAACTGATTATCAAGGCTGTTTGCCGCCCTAAAAGCGTTGAATTCATTAAAAAGAAGGTTGACGGAAATGCATTGAGCGAGGAAGAAATAATTGCGGTAGTGAATGACATCAATGACAATAAACTGAGTGAAATCGAAGCCTCAGCATTTCTTTCAGCCGTATTTATTCATGGATTTACCTTGAATGAAACTGTTGCAATGACTAAAGCAATAATAAAGAATGGAAGCAGGCTTTCCCTGGGAAAAAAACATGTTGTGGACAAGCACTGCATTGGAGGAATAAACGGAAGAAGCACAATGATTATTGTTCCAATAGTAGCTTCATGCGGATGCTTTATTCCAAAGACTTCTTCCCGTTCAATTACTTCTTCTGCCGGAACCGCAGATACAATGGAAGTGCTTGCCCCTGTCTCACTTTCAATTAAAAAAATAAAGAAAATAACCTCCAGGCTTGGAGGGGTTATTGCATGGGGCGGGGCAATTGATTTGGCTCCAGTGGATGACAAAATAATTCAGTTGGAACATCCATTAATGCTTAATCCTCCGGAACAAATCATTGCATCAGTAATGGCAAAGAAGGCTTCAGTCGGGGCAAAGTATGTTGTAGTGGATATCCCTATCGGAAGAGAGGTAAAGATAAAGACAGTTGAAGAAGGGGAAGAAATGGCAAGGAAATTCATTGAAGTAGGAAAAAAATTTGGGATAAAAGTGGAAGTAATTTTAACCAATGGAGAGAATCCAAGCGGAAGGGCTTTTGGGCCTGCACTGGAAGCAAAATACGTAATGGAGATACTGGAAGGAAAGTTTTTTGATGAGTTGGCTGAAAAGAGCTGCAGGCTGGCAGGAAGTCTATTGGAGTTAGCAGGAAAGGAAAAGAAAGGAAAGGGAATGAATAAGGCAAAAAAGACACTTCTTTCAGGAAAGGCTTTAAATAAGATGAGGGAAATCATTAAGGCGCAGGGAGGAAAGATTTTTTCCTCTGAACAGGTAAAGCTGAGCCCGCTAAAAGAAAAAGTTTATTCAAAGAGCGAGGGAGAAATAAAAAACATTAATGTAAAGACATTGAATGACATTGCAAAGATTGCTGGAGCGCCAGCACACAAGAAGGCAGGGGTAATGCTTTTTGTGGATGAAGGACAAATGATAAGAAAGGGAGACATATTGTTTGAGGTGTATGCAGAAAACAAGAGAAAACTGGAATTAGCGGTAAAAGCAGCAAAGGAAACAAAAGCAATTGAAATGGATGACACAATAATAGAGAAAATATGTTGAGTCATTCAATTAATTCATTGAATATTTCCACTAATTGCTTTGTTTCAAGCAAATAAACCTTTTCTTCGCTTAATTCCAATCCATCTGATTTTTTTTCATTCAAATTCATTCTTTCTTTCAGGAACGGAAGGGAATTCCTTAATGCAGCAGAGAGATTTTTTTTCTTGTAACGAAAAATGGTTTTAATGAATTCAGTAAAGAGTTGGTCGTCAATTGCTTCACCAAACCTTTTATTCCAATTCAATTTAATTATGGAGGAAGAAGTCGGAGGACAAGGATAAAAAGAGGAAGGAGAAATTCCCTCAATAAAAGACGTTTCACAGAAGTAATCATTCAGTACAGACAAGGCAATGTATTCCCTGAAGCCGGGTTCGGCTGAAAGCTTTCCAGCGAATTCCCTCTGAAACAACATTACAGCTGAATCAAATTTGAGTTCATAGAGCTTAAACATTATATCCGAAGAAATGTGGTACGGAGGAGAGGAAACAACCTTATTGAAGGAAGGAATTTCTTCTTTCAAGAAATCACCTTCAATTAAATTAATCCTGTCAGATTTTATCTCGTTTTTTAGTACTTCAGCTAATGTCTCGTCTCTTTCCACTGCAATTACTTTACAGCCTTTTTCAAGAATCTTTTTAGTCAAAAAACCTGTTCCAGCACCAATCTCTAAAACAATATCTTTCTCGTTTAGGCTTGCCTGTTCTACCATTTCATTCAATACATTTTCATTGATTAAGAAGTTCTGAGAGAGTTTCTTTTTGGATTTGAAATGATATTTTACTGAAAGATTGTTTAATTCATTCAATAAATCAGTCATAAAAAGAATTAACGTCCCTTCCTGAATTCATCCTGCTTTGAGGGAGGCCTAACAAAAAGATAATGCTTTAGTGAAGGTTCCCCTAACTCAAGCATTATTCTCTTCACTAAGAGATTCACTGGATTAGGCATTAAATTCACTCTCTTAGCCAATCCCTCAAAGGACTCAAATGGCTTCTTTTCTCTTTCCTTCAATATATTGAACATGTGCTTTTTCCCCAAACCAGGGAGAAGCTCTAATTGATGCATTCTAATGGTTATCGGTCTAGCGTTATTAAAGAAATCAATGAATCTCTTTGGTTCAGAGAGAATGATTTTCTCTATTGCCTTCTCTATTTCAGCCATAGAATTATTGGTTAAGTCATCAAAGAAAATCCTTTTCTTAATGTACTGTACCTTGTCCCTTTCCTCTTTTCCAACATAAACTTCTTCTATTGTTTTTAAGGGAGACTTTGGGATTATTTCAAGTAAAGTAAAGAATTCCTTCCCAATAACCTGAGCAATTGGATCACTCTTAAAAGAACTGCTCTTTCCGCTAGGCAGGTAATCCAATACCACTGCTGTTTCTTCATTAGGCATAATGAATCAATTCCCCCCCTCTCTCCCATTAATTTATTTCTTCTTTTTCTTTTTTATTTTTACTACCTGGCTTCTATCATAATCTTTTTTAATCAATTTAATTATTTCATCGTGTTTTTCAACAGGAAGCTTTGAGCCTTTTGGAAGCATTAAAAGAAGCAATTCCTTAGTATCAGGAAGAATATCAACTAACTTTATTGCTATCTCGTCATTTACTCCCTCTATTTTTTTTAGTTCCTGCAATAATTTTTCTGCCTTTGCCTTGGTTAAGTGAGAAAACTTTTCAGCATGCTTTAAGGTTAAACCTTGCTCATAGGAAAGCTCTCCTTCCTTTGCTCTCTCTCTCAATAATTCCTTTACTTCAACCAATGGAATGATTTTTTTGTCCAAAACCTTTTCTTCCATCATTTATTGCCACTTCCTTTAATTCGCTTCCTTTATAACCAATTTCTTTAAATGCACTGGATGCACAATAACCCTCTTTCTCATGTTTCCGTCTTTAAGGGAAACAATATAACAGCTTCCTCTCCTTCGCTCAACCCTTCCAGTCTTTCCCTGAAACCTGTGATGGGGCAAACCAGAATGAATAGCGCTATTGATGCTTATCTGGACTATATCCTCTTCATCAAATTCTTCCAGTAATTTATTCACTGTGGGCTTTCCTTTTCCTTTCATCTTATCTCTCTGCTTTGCTCTCTTTCCTTTTGCTTTTTTATTAGGCATAAAAATCCACCACCTATATCTAACTAAATCTAATCAAACTAATAATCTACTACCCAGAAAAATGTTTAATAATGTATTCCTTAGAAGCCTAAGTATAAATTAGAGTGATTTTATTCGTATCTTAACGCTTCAACTGGTTTTAGTTTTGCTGCGGCTCTTGCAGGCATTACTCCTGAAACCATTCCGATTGCAGTGGATAAAACTATGGCAATTATGATTAGTTGAGGAGATACAAATGTATTTAATCCGCCCCTCATCATTGGCATTGCCATGATTCCAATCAATGATATTCCAACTGATACAAGTGTACCAAGTAATACTCCGATTAATCCCCCCACCAAACCAAACAACCCTGACTCTATTATGAATAGCCTCAATATTTCGTTGTTTGTAGAACCCAATGCCTTCAGTATGCCTATCTCTCTTGTTTTTTCCAGTACTGAAGTAAACATACTGTTTGCTACGCCTATTGCCCCAACAAGTAATGAAATTGCTGCAATTGCCCCCAGAAATAGTGTAAGTGTTCCTGTGATGGAACTTACCTGTTCTTGAATTGCCTGAGTGGATGAAACAGTAAAATCCTGGGTTTGTTCGGTTACCCTTCTTGAAAGCATCAGTGATTCAGTGATTTCCTGAGTTACTTCTTCAGCCATTTCTGCATCAATTACCTTTACCTGAATTGAAGAAAAAGTGTCTTTATTTAAGTCTGTTACAGTCCAGGCACTATTCAGTGACATGTAAACTGTTGAATCAGAGTTACTGAAACTAAACCCTCCCCCACCGGTTCCTTCCAGGATTCCAACCACAGTAAAAGGCTTGTCTTCTATTGTTATTCTTCTCCCCAATGTAATTGGTTGCTTAAACATTTCATTGGCTATCCTGTCACCAATCACTACTGCCGTTAAATCGCTTGCAGTTAAGTATCTTCCTGAAGCAAGCTCCAGATTAGAGGTTTCCTTCCATGTATTTGGATTTACTCCCTGAATGCTGACAGAAGACTTTTCTGCCAGAAATACTAGTTCTCCTCTTCCAGAAACAATTTCAGTTACATACAAAATATTTGGATTTCCACTGATTGTTACTGCATCCCTTTTTGTCAGTGTTGGATCTTCGGTTGAGGAGGAAGTAGTTTGAGCGTTATCCCTGCCTCCTGAAGACATGCCCCCCCGAAAAGCCCCTCCAAAAGCTCCTGCCTGGCTATATCCTGGGGTGACTGTTATCATGTCCGCCCCTAACCCAGAAAGACTTTCAGTTACACTTGCCTGGGCGCCCTCTCCAATTGAAATAATTGAAACAACTGCCGCAACACCAATAACGATTCCCAAAAGAGTCAACCAGGAACGAAGCCTTCTGTGGAGTATGCTGTTGAATGATAATTTGAAGGAGTTAGTTATATTCAATTTCAGTCACTTCTTTGGTTTTTTGAGGGAACTCATTCCTCCCCTAAAAAGTGAAGTGACTTGGCTTTTGTAAAAGAACCAAGCCAGCAAAAACAGTGAAACTACGCTTACAGCCAGTACTGCTATGAGGTCTGAACCCAGCAAAAATATCACTGCAAGGAATAAAATTGCTATTACTGCAAGTATTTTGGATAATTTTTTCCATTCCTTGTTTCCTGCCTTGAACTTATTAAAGGCAATTGCACCGCCAACAATTAACACAAGCAAAATCCATGAAGCAAATGCAAATTCATTTGCAGAGGTTTTTTTAAGGCCACTCAACTGTGTATCGGAAGAAGCTGGAGTTAGCTGTACCTGTTTCTGAATGCTTTGCCTTTCTCCGGTTGTATCAGTATAATCTATCCCCAAAAGCAGAGTTCTTGCTTCTCTAATTCCTTCAAATGCATTGCTGTCTTGTGGGTTTTGCTGCATTCCTTGTCTGCCTCCAAACCCGCTTGTGTCTCCCTGCAATGAAGTGGTTCGCATCTGGAAATTCGCTAAAGTAAAGTCTCCTTTATTCAGGTTACCGAGTATTGCTGTATTGCTTCCGCTGATAGTTATTCCTTCCTGTTTCGGGATTCTTACAACCACTGCTCCTGCATTGTTTGAGCCAATGTTTGCAATACTGATTGAAAGCTGCCCAGTATTCATTATTTCTGCACTTACTTCAAAATCAGTTGCCCCTCCAATTATTAATCCTACCTGGGATTTTTGAGTTCTTATCCCACTGACATCAGTGAAAGCCATATTTATATCCAATGGATAGATTCCTGTTGTAATATTGGGGTCTGCAGCAACAATGTATGAAACCTTTGCTTCTTGGTTTGGCTGTAAAACTGAAACATATCTCTTGTTGTCCGAACCTAAAGGAAGAACTAAATCATTTTTTTCTTTCCATGAAAAAGAAATATTTGATACTGCTGTACCGCCAATGTTTTTAATAGTGAAAAATAATTCTGTCTGGTTGCCTGGATTTATTACCTTGGGTTCAAGCCTTACATCAAGGTTCTTCTCTGTCTCTGAAACCGGAACCAGAATGCTTTGCGATTGTGTTATTGATTCTTCTACATCCCCTCTTTGATAATTCATTGTCAGAAACAAAGGATAATAGCCGGGAAGAGTGTCCTCTTTTACCCTGAACTTGAAGATAAGGGTTTTAGTTGAACCTGCTTTCACCGAATCCACACTGTCATTTAAGTCTATTGGTTCAATTTGGTCGCTGACATCAAGAAAAGCTTCCAGGTTAACAATCGGGGTAACGGTTCCCTTGTTTTCAATGTCCACTACAAGACTTACAACGTCTCCAGCATGAATTGTTGAAGGCAAAAAGCTTGTTCCACTGACTTCAATCAAGAAAGCCAAGTCAGCGTGGGCTGACTGAAATCCAATCAATCCAATCAAAAAAACCAACAGAATTGAACTAATTTCCTTTTTTTTTCATTTTTTAATTCCTCCTTCGATGATTTTTTCCATCATAAATGATTTTTCCATCCCTTAATTCAATGACCCTTTCAGCATACTTCGCAATGTCTGATTCATGGGTTACAACTACAACTGTTTTTCCCTCTTTTTTGTGCAAATCTTCAAATAATTTCATTATTTCATAGCTTGTTTTTGTGTCCAGGTTTCCTGTTGGCTCGTCTGCAAGAACCATTGAAGGCTCAGCAGACAGGGCTCTTGCAATCGCTACCCTCTGTCTTTCTCCTCCTGAAAGCTGTGCAGGCAAATGTCTTTCCCTGTGCTCCAGTCCAATGAGTTTAATTAATTCCTTGACTTTTTTCTTTATTTTTTCTTCACTGAATTCATGGATCTTCATTGGCAAGGCAATGTTTTCAAAAACATTCAATGTAGGGTATAAATTAAAAACCTGAAAAACAAAGCCAATTTCTTTTCCCCTGATTCTGGCAATCCTTGATTCAGGAAGCTGTGTTATTTCTGTTCCACTCAAAAAAACCAATCCCTTTGTTGGAATATCCAGAGCGCCAATCATATTAAGTGCAGTGGATTTCCCTGAACCTGAAGCACCAACTACAGCCACAAACTCTCCTTCCTTAACGTGCATGCTGATGCCTCTAAGTGCAGGCACTTCAACTGAATCCATTTGATATATTTTCCAGACATCCTTCAATTCTAAAACAGTATTTACCATTTCTCTCACTTAAATAAAGATTATATGCCTTTAAAAGAAAGATGGACTTTAAGTCCATCCTGAATCTGGATTATTTAGAATAAATAAAAGTGAGGGCCTATTTCCAAAGGCCCCCTTAACTTTCTTGGAGGTTTTAAGAATGGATTTCAGAAGGGGGGTTTCCATTTATTCATTGAATGAAATCCTCTGCCAAAACCTCTCATGGGCATTTGATTAAGGCCAAGCTCTTCTGCAAGAGCATTAGCTGTTTCATGGTCACCGCTCTTTCTTGCATTATGGAGTTCCACAAATGAATCAAAGTTTTCCTCTGTAATTAAATCAGTTATTTTTGGCCTGCTTTCAATTGCTTCAACCCATGCATCATAATCTCCGTCTTCCAGGGCCTGTTCAACAGAAGCCCTTGCCCTGTATTGTTCAGTCAGTTGATGGAAGTTTTCCTCTGTCATTCTTTCAGCAATGTTTCCGCATTTCCCTGTTTCAGGCAATGCCTGAATGAACGCATCATAGTCCTCGTTCTCCAATGCATTCTTTGCTGCTTCATTCCCCTGAAAGCCTCCGAATGCATACACTCCTGATGCTGTTACAACACAAACTGCAAGAGTAAACAACATCAAAAAAGATTTTCTCATTCAATACCACCTCTTTTTTTTATTGCGGCTTTCTGCCACACAGTAAGAATGCTGGTTTTCTCATTTATAAGGAAGAAGGACAGAAAATGTGCACTTAACGTCCATATGTTTTTTATATTGCCTTTCCCACAAAATAATAAATGCCTCCGTATTTTGCAGGACCATTTGCAGGACCAATTTTGGAATTGCTCATCATAGAGCTTGCTTATTTTATTGTAGTTGTAGGAATCTGTCTTACCATATATTTCAGGACTAAAGAGCTTTACAATATCTCCCAACATAAAGGAATCTTTTACTTCAGGAACATCTTCCTTTATTTTGCTTTTGCATACTTTTTCAGGCTGATTAATGCTTTATACATGCTCTCAAATGAAGCCCTTGACTTGGGATTCAGAAGAGGTTTTTTCCAGTTTGACCTCTTATTTGTAAGTTATTTCAGCACAATGGCTATCCTATCGCTTTTAATGGCTGTAATGACTAGAAGCATTAAAAAAAATGTACAGACAGCCGATTACATACTTCATGGAATTGCATTGATTTCCTCTCTTTTTGTTTTTGTGACCAGATCATTTCCCCTGCTGTTTCTTGTACAGACAATTGTTTTAATAGGAGCAGTCATAACTGTATTCATTACTCCCCAGAAAAAGAAACCCAAAAGACTCCTTTCACAAAACACTGTTACTTATGCTTTATTGGCTGTCTTCTGGGTTATTAACCTGCTTTCATTCAACAATAGATTCATCCCGCCTGATTTAAAGATTATTTTTTACCTTCTTTCAATTGCTGTTTTTGTCTCCATCTTTTTAAGGGTGCAAAAGAGGTTGCCTTCAAATGCAAAAAAAGAGAAACAGGCTTGACATAATATACTCAATACTAGGAATCATCCGGGAACACTATAATTCAATAAAGCCCACTCCCTTACTGAGATACACCAATATTTCCTCCCAAAGCTTTTCCGAATACTACAAAGAACTAAAAGAAAAAGAATTCATAAGAGAAGAAACAGACAAAAAAGGAAGAAAATACATTTCCCTAACAGACAAAGGATTCAAATTCCTTGAAAAATACAGAAACCTCAAAGGATTCATAGAAGAATTCGATTTATGAAGCCCTACTTTTGTTTACGTCAGTTCAACACTTTCATGTGCCTTACTTTGTCATTGGAAGAAAGCTTTAAATAGTTCCCAGTTCTTTATTTTATTGGTGAAGTATTGTGGGTGCAAGACGTGCAGCAAAAAGAACAGGTCCAAGCGGTTCACTTGCTGCAAGAAAAGGAAGAGGAGGACCGATATCGACTGCTGCGCCCCAGAAAGGAAGGCATCGAAAGAAAAAACACGTTTCAGGAAGTGGCCAAGCAGGACCGCAACAATCTGCTCCCAGAAAGAAGGGAGGAAAGCGTCAAGAAGCAAAAATGACACATGGAAAAGCACTTAAACTGCAATATAAAACGGAAGGAGCAAGTGGAAGCGTGGTCTCAGGAGGAGGCAAAAGCAAATTCGCTCAAAAGCAAAGTACTGACCTAAAGTTCAGAATCCGTGAAGGGGATATTAGAAGGTTGATGCAACAGAGAAACGTTTCCCGTAAAGAAGCTGAGAAAATTTTAAGGAATGAAGAATTTTTAAGGCAAAAGGAGAGAGAAAAGAGCAGTTTTGGTAGATACTAATTTAGTATTCTAATTATTCCTAAACTTCGAAAAAAACCTAATATTATAGATTTATGTCCTGCTTTTCTTAAGAATATAAACAGCAAAATGAGGGTATTTTGTTTCGGAATACCATTTGAAAGGTTCTTTTCCTGTAGCCAAAGGCTTATGTAATTCCAGTATTTCAAAACCTGCTTCAGAAAATATCTCCCTGTAATCTTTTTCTGTCCAATAGTAGTCATAAAAAATTATGTCTGTTCCCCTAAACCCAATTTTAACCTGCATCCCGCTTTTTATATCTTTATTTTCAAGATAACTGTAAATAAATGAAGCACAGTCATGCCTATACATATTCTCTGCATCAGTCACTATTATGATTATTCCTTCTTTCTTCAGAACCCTGTTTAACTCAAAAAATATTTCTTTCATCTTTTCTTTGGATGGAATTTCCATTAACACCAAAGAAACCAATATTAAGTCAAGTGAAGAATCAGTGCTGGGAATTCTATTATTTTTAATAAGATGATATTCTCCTTCAAGATCAAACTTTTTAGCTTCGGTTATCATATCCTGGCTTGCATCAATGCCGATTGTCTCCAAACCCAGTTTTTTTAAGAATCTGGTGGAACGCCCGCCTCCACAGCCAAAATCAAGAGCCTTTCTACCTTTAACATATTTTTCAATGAATCCAGGGATATCACGATACGCTAAATAAAATGTGTCCTTAATATCTAGCTTGGAATATTCCTTTGCAAACCTTTGATATTCATGCGATGCCATAATCATTTATTGTCCTTTTTTTCATTTAAACCTTTTCTTTAAGGCACACTAAAACTGACTGATCCACGACAATATCCAAAAATGGGCTAACGGACACAGGCTTTACCATAACTTCATTAAAGAAAATTCAACAATCGGAATGACGCCTTCAGAGAAAGCAGGAATTGAATTAAACTTAAACAGAAATAAGTGGTTGAGTTTATTAGAACAAAGCTTAAACTCCACACATAAACAAGAATAATCAGTTTTTGACCGTATTATTTTTTATATTTGAAAGACTTTCTTGTTAATGGAAGGTGATAAATTAATGCCGGGAGGAAAAAGAACTGTAAAACGAAGCTCAGGATTATATAAACCCACTACCGTCAGAGGTGTAAAAGTAGGTAAACCAGAGAGCGGGACTCTTCATACATTCAGACCAAAGGAAATTTTGGAAAGAAAGAAATTTAACTATTTAGCGGATTTTCGTAAGCTTAAGGATTTTATTGTTCTTGGTAAACGTCAACTGCCTCTTAAGACAGGTGAATTCGCATTCATAAACACTAATACAGGAAATTTTGTTGGAAAGGGAAGGAAAAATAAGTTTGAATTCTTGGCTACCCATAAAGTTGGAAGGAAATGGGAAAGCTATGAAAAAATGCCAGAACCAAAAATAATTCCTATTTCCGAAATTAAAAGTGGATACTCTATTGCAATAGCAGGACGCAAAGAAAAACGAAAAACAACAACAAAAAGGGAAAAGAAATCGATAGAGCCAGAGCATGGTGGCGGAATGAGAAACTTTTAATTTTTTCACCTCCTTTCGATTTTTTTCTTTTAAAACTGACGAATACGACAGGGTTTTTTGCCTGACGAATTTTCGACAGAGCCCTGAAAGCGGCATTGTCGTAAAGGGGGTTGATTTGATTGGAAAAAAGTAAAGTGTCGAATTCGGTTGGTATTGAAAGGAAAGGGGGTGAAAAAAACGAAAAAATTAATAAGGAGCTTTCCCTTTTAGATAAGGTTTTGGGGTTTGAGCTTATGAAAAAGGGAGCAGTTAATTTAATTGTAGTTTTTGTGCTACTTTATGTTTTCTTTGTGTATGTCATGAAGATAAACTTAGTTATTTCATATGTTGTGGCAATAGCAATCGCATTAATTTTAGCTTACTCGAATGATTGGCTATGACTATTAAAGAATTAGAAAAAAAAGTTGCAGAGCTGGAAATCAAGGTAGGTTTTGATAACCGATTGAAAGGGATAGAAAATAAACTTTTAGATTTGGACAAAAAATTTAGTGAACATAAAAAAAGTTGGATGGAAAAAGTCACATTAAAAAGTTTAGTAGATTGGACTTCAAAAAATGTAAGGGATTTATCAATCCAAATAATAATAACAATAATAATAGCAATAATAGTTTTCTTGATATCTATTTCTTCAATAAAAATTTGAAAAAAAACTGATTTTATTTTACTGATTGTTCCAACAAGTATTCAAGTAAACCTATCTTCTTGAATATCTCATGAATCACATCAACGTATTCGTGTCGCACTTGTTTCTGGATTTCCACTTGTTTGTTAAATCTTTCTCCTTTCATAAAAGGGTTTTTCATTAATTTATGCTCATTATAAGTTGTATAACTTGCAATAATGTCAGCAAGTTTTTTTCCGTTTTCTTCTATTTTCCTAATTTCCCCGATAATTAATCTCTTTTTTTCAAAATTATTTTTTCCTTTAATGCCTCTTAAAAAATAAGGTATTTGCTGTTTGTCTTTCAGTGCCTTAATGGTGCTTAAATCCTTTAAAACTTTATTAGGTTTAGATAAATGTCCCCACACAAATTCAATCATTATTCTGTATCCTTCTTTGTTTAAGAATATTGGATTTTTTTTATCGTGGTATTTGATTGAAAGCCCTCTGTATTTTCTTTCAAAACTTCTGCAAGTTTTAATATTTTTTGGAAGCATGAATTGTTTTTGTAGAAGGGCTTTTTTGTGTTTCTGAAAGCTTTGATATGAACGTAATCTTTTCAATCTTTGTTTTAATTTTTTCATTTAATTAATTATTGTTGTTTTATTGATTTAAGCTTTTCTCTAATAGGCTTAACCACTTATTTCTTTCAAGCTTTAAATCAATCCCTGCTTTCTCTGAAGGCGTCATTCCGATTGTTGAATTTCTTTTAATGAAGTTATGGTATAATCTGTGTCCGTTAGCCCATTCTTGTGTTGTCTTGTTTGACTTGAATCCTCTTCGCACTTTATCGAATTCCCTGAATTCATTATGATACCTTTCTACAAGATTGTTGTTTATTAAGTGCCTTCTTCCAACAATACTGATATGCTTTGTTCTCTTTGACTTGGTTCTGAATTCTCTCTTGATTGCTTTTGGATAGCTTCCAAGAGAATCAGTAATAATGAATTTAGGTTCTTCTGCTTTAGGATTGTTTTCTTTTACTTCAATGAAATGCTCTTGAGCATCCTTAATTTTTCTTCCTTCTGTGATTGTTGAAGCTAAGACAAATCTTGTTTTATGGTCTATTGAATTCCAAGCATAAACCCATTTTCCTTTGGATTTAACTAATTGTTCATCAGTATGAATTTGTCCGCTTAATTCAGGAGTGAATTTCTTAGTGTATTCATCCATTTTTGCAGTGAACTTATTAATCCATCTTCGGATTGTATCAAAATGAATTCTGATGTTATAGAATTGGTAAACAGTATCAGAAATATCTCTCAATGATAAGCCTTTGAAGTATAAATCCATTGTTAAAGTAATGATTTTTGGGTTTGCTTTAACTCTTTTCAATGGCTCTAAAACAAATAGTTTTTTACAGGCTCTGCATTGCCATCTTTGTTTTATTCCTGCACTTGTCTTTCTTTTCCCGTATTTAACTATTAGGTCTGAATAACAGTGAGGGCATTCCTGTTTATTTGCATTGAATTCTTCCTCTATATTGAAGTCATCTAATTCTGCCTTGTTTTTCATTTTTAAGTAAAATTTGATTGAGTGAATGTGTTTGCATTCAGTTTTCCTGTATTTGAAGTCAGGGCATTCACAACTCCATAGGTTAGCGTTCTGCACTTTATATTTTCCATTTCCAGATTGAGAAGGAATAATCCATTCATTCTCATTAACCATTAAAGGAGTATCGCCTTTAGACAAAATCGCTAAACCCCTAATTTCTCTTTCATTCATAATAAATCACCTTATACCAATTTCGGTATATACAATATAGGGCATAACCTTTTTAAAGGTTTCGGTATATTGGTATATTTTATGTCTGAAAAAGCTAAAACAAGTTTGACATTAGATAAAGACTTATGGAAGAAATTCAAAGTAAAGTGTGTTCAAGGGGAAAAGTCATATACTGCTGTAATCGAAGGACTTATCAAAGAGTGGCTTAAAAAATAGCTAAATTTCGGTATATTGGTATATGTTTATTTATAAAGGTTTTTATCAATAGATTATGTTATGGCAAAAGAAATTATTTTTGATGAATTAAAAAAAGAAGAAGCAATTCTACTTCTCAAGGCATTTGATTATAAATTGGATAAAGAAGGACATATTTTAAGACCTTCTGGAAGCAAAATACCTTCAGAATTACACCCTAATAAATATCTTACTTTAAAGGATTCAGCGTTGGTTCCTGCTGGTTCAATGGACGTTATTGATGCTAATCCAATATCTATTTCAAAATTTATTAGAGAACGGACGGTAGAAAAAGATGTCTGTTCCCGTTGAGGAGCTAATAAAACAAGTTTCAAGTTTGCCTTTGAAAGAGGCACTAGCCTTATTAGTAGTAAATAAGGTTTTGGAGTTTTCTGGGAAAGGGTATTCTGCTTTAAAGCAAATCATAATTGATAAATATAATGAAGGAAAATATGCGTTTGTTCCAAATAAAGAAGAAGCACAGAAATTAACGGAATTTGAGACAAGTTCTACTTACAAACAAATAAAGATTCTTGTTCCATCTTATCGCTATATTGATATTATTAGAACAGGCTTGTTAATTGACTTTTACCATTGCAGAAATTTAAATGGAGATAAAGAAAGAGTTTTTAAAATTAAACAAAGTATAGCAAACACGCCAAATGGCAAAACCTTATTAAAAATTACGAACCTTCCTTCAACCCCTTTTTTTAGTATCATTCTTAAGTATTTATA
Organism: archaeon; assembly: GCA_043815885.1. Lineage (GTDB taxonomy): Archaea > Iainarchaeota > Iainarchaeia > Iainarchaeales > 1-14-0-10-31-34 > JBDRIL01. The sequence goes on from JBDRIL010000029.1 coordinate 66,191, forward strand.
TGATTTAAAAATTAATAATAATTATTCAGAGAAACAACTTGAAGAAACATTTGATGAAACCATTTTACAATGGAAAGAATCCTCAAAATTCGTTGAAAATAAACATTCTGTGCAATCTATTATTAATTTTTGCACAAAGCAAATAGAATCAGATAAATCACCAATATTTCTTCTGGCAATGCGACAAGCTGTAACAAAGTTGAACAAAGCTATTGAGACATTAGAAAGAAAAAACTTTTTTAAAGCCAACAATTATATAAAAAGAATTATAATTTTAGAAGAAGGGAATCATCCAAGAGTAGAGGTTATGCTGATTAAAGAGTAACAAACAGCCCCCGAAGTAAGCGTGAATAACATATGCTAAAATCAACCGCATCCGACTTAATTTTCATCAACCGAGAATACGACAAAGCCCTGAAAGCGGCATTGTCGTAGGAGGGGTTGATTTTGAGTGAAATTAATGGTTTGTCGAATTCGGTTGGTAATGAAAGAAAAGGAGGTGAAAACGAAAAAATTAATAAGGAAAACGCCCTTATTAATCGTGTTAGGGAGTTTAATATGGGCTGGTTTAATGTCCCCAAAAGTAAGTGGAGAACCATTGGAGTAGTTTTTTTTGTTATTGGAGCTTTTCTAATATTTTTTACTGATTACAGACAATACGGAGTAATAATAGCTATTTTAGGGGCAATCATTAATTTAGTTAATGGATGATTGATATGACTGAACAGCTACCACAACAAATGTTTGAAGCTGGTAAGTTAAAACACAAAAGACTTATTTCAACAATGCAATTATTTATTGGTTTTTTAACTGCAATAGAAATTGGGGTGTTAACTTTGTTTCTACAAAAAGAGGAATTATTTTTATCAAAAGCAAATTTATTTTATTTAATATATTCGATTTTTTTAGCAATACTGCTTAGTTTTATAGGTCTTAGCTCGATTTTAGTAAATTTAGAAAAAACACTTGGGTGGAAACCAGAATTGGAAGAAAAAACTAAGAAAAAGAAATGGACTTGGTTCTAATTTTTTGACTTCGTAGTTAAAGTTTATTACTCAGTGTTGTTTGCTTTGAATCTGGTTTATCTTCAGGCATTTTTGAAATTCTTTGAATTTCAGTAGGATTCAACTTTTTCTTTGTAGTTTTAAATAAATTCTCTAAGTCTTTGTATAAAATAAACTTCCAATTAGTTTTTTTGACTGCTTGTTGTAAAACTGGTTCTTGTAGTTTTTTATTTAACTTTTTTTCTCTTTCTTTTGGGATTACAACAAATCTTTTAACTTTTAATTCTTCTGGAATGTGTGAACCTCTAATTATTGCTTCTGAAATTCCTGTTGTGTTTTCAACTTCAAATTCATATTTAATTCTTCCATCTTCAAGCCATAAAACATCAATCATTTTAATTCTATCAATAGTAGATGATTCTTGTGGAACAAACCTAAAAGTTCTGATGTCATCACATAAATCTCTTAATGCTTTACCATTGTATAATTCTCCTTGTTCTCTTAATCCAATCCATATATTAAATCCCGCTTTTTTTCCTAATTGAGCTAAATAGTAA
>JBDRIL010000030.1:0-39279 GCA_043815885.1 archaeon
GGCACAGATGTATAGATTAATTAAATGGCATAAAAGGGCCTCAATCAGCAGCTCTATGCAGAGAAACCTTTCTATTGCATTAACTGAGTTAAGAAGAGTAGCTTCTTACTTAAATATACCTGAATCATTGGTTGAAGCAGCTGCATTGCTTTACAGAAAAACAGTAAAGAAAGGCCTTATCAGGGGAAGGCTTATTGAAGCAGTAGTGGCAGCTGTATTGTATACTGTTTGCAGGACATATCATGTTCCCAGGACACTTAATGAAATGGCTGAAGCTTCAGGATTAACTAAAAAAGAGATTGGAAGGACCTACAGATTCCTTGTGAGAGAGCTTAAATTGGATGTGCCTCTAACCAATCCAATCCACTACATTCCAAGGTTTGCTTCTGAACTGAATTTAAGCGGTGAAGTACAGGAAGAAGGAAGAAAGATTCTGGAAGAAGCTATTGGAAATGGATTGATTTCCGGAAGAGGCCCTACTGGAGTTGCTGCAGCAGCAGTATACATTGCCGGACTGCTTAAAGGCGAGAGGAGAACACAGAAAGAAGTAGCAAATGTTGCCGGAGTAACTGAAGTAACAATCCGAAACAGGTACAGGGAATTAAAGAAAAGACTGAATATTGAGGTTGTGGCTTAACAGCCACTCTTTACTATTTTTTTTTATGAATCGTTATAAAACTTTGCAGAAAAAAAAGGGGTGACACAAAAAAATGAATGGATTTAACAGGGTAACAGACCTATTCAGAGACTTCGGCTCAAATTTCGGCTTTACTCCTAAGACTCCTGCAAGAACTGTAAGAGTCACAGTAAAGGCAAAAAGAGCCAAGACTACTAAAAAGAAAAGGAAATAAATTCAATTTCCTTCTTTCTCTTTCTTTTTTTTATTTTTAATTTTTCTAAAATCAGATACATTTACCTTTGTTCCAATTGATTCTCCAGGCAGGCCTTTGGTGAATCGGGCAATTACTCTTCCATTGTTTCCATGCACTCGGGAAATTTTTCCTTTAATGCTTTTCCCGCTGGTGGTTTTCCATTCAACTTTTTTTCCCATCAAGGCAGAGGCTTTTTCTTTCGAATTAACTCCGTCTATTTCGATAATTAATTGATTCCCGTGCATTGTTCTTCTTCCTCTTCTGTAGCCTGAAATCATTGCTTTCATTTTCTCACCAAAAAAAAACAGTATTAAAGATTTATCTTTAAAAAAGCTTTTTAAACTCAACTGTATTCCCTTTCATAAGATAGAGATGTTAATTGCAGGGATAGATGAAGCAGGAAGAGGCCCTGTATTTGGGCCAATGGTACTGGCGGTTGCATGTATTGAAAAGAAGGAAGAGGAAAAGCTGTTGGATTTAGGGGTAAAGGACTCAAAGCTTTTAAGTGCAAAGGAAAGAAATTCCTGTTTCAGGAAAATAAAGAAAACAGTGTGTGAATTAAATTCCACTCAGCTGGCTGCAGAGGAACTGGATTTATTGATGGACAGAAAGAGCCTGAATGAAATTGAGGCAATGAAAGTGGGTTTTCTCCTGAATAATTTGAAAGTAAAGCCTGAAGTTGTTTTTGTTGATGCTCCGGACAGAATTGAAGAGAATTTTGCGAAAAGGATAAAAAAATACTGTTCTTTTGATTGTATTATTAAGTCAGAACACAAGGCAGACAGCAGATATCCAATAGTTAGTGCTGCATCAATTATTGCAAAAGTAGAAAGAGACAAAGTAATCAGCAAGCTCGCAAAAAAATTTGGTTCAATTGGTTCTGGTTATCCTCATGATGAAGTTACAATAAGTTTTTTGCAGAAATGGGTGAAGGAAAAAAAGTGTCTTCCTCCGTTTTCAAGGAAAAACTGGAGTACTTCACAGAATGCATTGAATAAAGTGTTTCAGAAGAAAATGAATTTGTTTGTGGAAAGGTGACAGGAAATGGATAAAAAAAAGCGTGTAAGGTTTTCACTGGACTTTGACAAGATAGAGGAATTAGTGGACAGGATGGTGGAGAGCATGGCTGAAAAGCAGGCAAAAAAAGGCAAACCAAAAGGCCCTACAATAATGGGATTCAGCATTAACCTGGATTCAGGTAATGCTCCATTGCTTGATGAATTCTCTGAACTGGATGAACTGGAGGAAATGGATTTACTGGATGAAAAAAAAGTAGTAAAGAACTCTGAAACATTCTTGGTTAACACCATTAAGACTTCAAAGGAAGTTATTGTAACCTTACAGGTTCCTGCAGAAATAAGGGAAAGAGAACTGAAAATTAAGCCAATAGAGAACAAGGTAAAAATAATTTCTAATTCAAGAAAAAATCGTTTCTATAAGGAAATAATTCTTGACGAAAGAATTAATTCAACTAAATTCAATTGGAATCTAAACAATGGAGTGCTTGAAATCAATTTAAGGAAGCACTGATTTTATTCCTTTGAGAATTCGGGGTTTTCCTTTAACCTTACTGCGTCCTCTCCGAAGTACTGCAGGAATTTCTTTGTAGTTCTAATAATATAAGTTAAACCGCTCTTTTCCCTTGAAATGAATCCATTTTCTCCCAATAACTTTATTTCTTCATAAGCTTTATTGGTTCTGAACTTAATTATCATTGACTGCTTTACTGGCTGTTTATAGGCAATGTAAGCTAATGTTTTCATTACTCCTTTATTGAAGTCAGTTGCTGCTGCCAGGTGGGCGATTTTTTCCTCTAACTCTCTCTTTACCTGCATCTTGTATCCTTCAATTTCTTTTGTTATCTCTATTGCTGAATCCCTTTCCCTGTACTCTTCAATCAATCCAGCCATTATTCTTTCAATCAATCCAGGCCTGTTGCATTTAGTGGTCTTGGATATTTCTTCCACACTCAATGGATTCGAAGACATAAAAAGAGATGCTTCAATTACTCTCTTTATTTCCTCTATTCTTTCAGGTTTAATCTGGATTTCCTTTGATTCTTCTTCTTCCATTAACACTCACTTCTGTGTAAAGATAAATTAGTGCTTGAAGGTATTTAAGCTTTTTTGTATACCGGAGGTATACAATTTTTTTTGATAAAACTCCCAATTTGAGTGGAACTCAAATGGGCCCCTTTGAATCCTTGGATTCAAATAGGGTTTGTTAAAAGTTTTTTTTATCTGTTTTACGGAAATTTAATGCAATTGCTCTTCCAATGAATCCTCCAAGCAATCCGATTGCAAAGTAAAACAATGCAATAAAAATAGTTCCGCTTAAAGTGGAAGTAATACTGATGTTCTTGAATTCCTGCAAAGTCATATCCTCAAATAACCCTAAACCTAATTCATTTACTTTATCGAATTCCTTTTCCCATCCAGCGTCATCCAGCATAAGCAACTGGATTGAAGAAAACCCAACTATAATTATCCCCGCAATAAGCAATCCAATTGCTGGGGCAAACAGTATTTCCTTGAATTCAATGGTCTTTCTTGTAATCAAATAACCTCCAATTATTGCAGGAATCAATGGAAGAAATAATACAATCATTCCAAACAGCATCAGCATTGGACTAAATATCATTTCCTTGGTTAATTCTGGTTCAGGAATTAACTCCATTCCCATCATTAAAACAACAGTAAGAACTATTACAATCAATATTTCTTTCCAATAATCTTTAATCATTTTTTTCACCCTTTAAACTGAATAATATATGATTGATTGGAAATTCAATTAATAAATATTTCTCTATAATTGCATTATTTTCTATTTAAAAATCTTTTCAGGAGAATAATAGTATTATGAAGCATAAAGACAGGGTATTGGTTAACAGGGGTCTTGCGAGGATGCTGAAGGGCGGAGTAATAATGGATGTAGTTAATGAAAAGCATGCAGTGATTGCTGAAAAGGCGGGAGCAGTATCAGTGATGGCATTGGAAAGAATTCCTTCAGATATAAGGAAGGAAGGAATTGTTGCAAGAATGAGTGACCCAGGAATGATTGAGAAAATAATGGATTCTGTTTCAATTCCAGTGATGGCAAAGGTAAGAATTGGGCATTTTGCTGAAGCACAGGTACTTGAAGCAATTGGAGTGGATTTCATTGATGAAAGTGAAGTGCTGACTCCAGCTGATGGAAAATTCCATATAGATAAAATGAAGTTCAAGTCTCCTTTTGTTTGCGGGGCTACATATTTGGGAGAGGGAATGCGAAGAATAAATGAAGGAGCTTCAATGATCAGGACAAAAGGAGAGGCAGGAACAGGAAACATCATTGAAGCAGTAAAGCATATAAGGACAATAAAGGAAGAAATTCTTGCCCTGAAAAAAATGAATTCAAAGGAATTGAATTCAGTTGCAAGAAAGGAAAGAGTGCCAATTGAATTAGTTAAAGAAATACGAAAAATGCAGAAGCTTCCGGTAGTGAATTTTGCTGCTGGAGGAATTGCTACTCCTGCTGATGCTTCTCTTGTAATGCAGTTGGGGGTTGAAGGAGTGTTTGTTGGTTCAGGAATCTTTAAGTCAAGCAATCCATTAAAGAGAGCAAAGGCAATAGTAAAGGCAACACATCACTTTGATAAACCTGAAATAATAGCTAAGTTTTCTAAAAATCTTGGGGAAGCAATGAAAGGAACTGAATTATCTAATTTAAAGGAAAAATTCGCTGCAAGAGGATGGTAAGAGAGTGAAGATAGGAGTTTTAGCCCTACAGGGCTCTGTTTCTGAGCATTTATCAATGCTGGGTAAATGCAATGCTGAAGCAATTGAAGTAAAGAGCAAAGAAGAATTGAAGGAAGTTAATGGATTGATTATTCCTGGAGGAGAGTCAACTACTCAGGGAAAGTTATTGCTTGAGACTGGATTGGGGAAAGAGATTAGGAGGAAAGCATTGAATGGAATGCCTGTAATGGGCACTTGTGCTGGAGCAATCCTTTTAGCAAAAAAAGTAACTGGATTGAATTACTTTAATCTGGGTTTAATGGATATTGAGGCAGTAAGGAATGGCTTTGGGAGACAGGTTGATTCATTCACAAGAGAATTAAATGTGAATGGAATCGGAAGAATGAAAGGAGTCTTTATTCGTGCCCCGAAAATCAGGGTAAATGGAAGCAAAGCAAAAATATTATGTAGAATTGGAATAGAACCAGTAATGCTTGAACAGGGAAACATTATTGCTTGTTCCTTTCACCCGGAATTAACTGAAAACAAGAAAGTGCATCAATACTTTTTGGGAAAATGCAAAAAATAAAAAGTATTGAAGGCTTATGCCTTCAATTTGAATAGGTTTCTTGAGAGAATGTATCTGTAGTCAATGCTGACTATTTCTGCTGGAATTAAGTTCTCCAGTTTTGCTAATACTGTATTGAATGCAATGAATGAAACTGAAATCCCTAAAGCGAAAAGGATTCTTTCCATTGCTGTTATTGGGATTAATGCAATCCATGCAGTTGCAGGCATTGGAATAGTGTAAAGCCATACAGTTGAACCTATTGCGTGGGCTGTAAAGGTTGCTCCTAGACTCCTGAAGAAAAGCCTTTTAGTGAATAATATAGTGGCTATTGGAATCAGCCAGTACAATGCATAGAACCATGCCTGGTTTCCGACTGGATGCATTACAAAGAAGAAAATGCATGCTAAGGGAATTACTGCCATTAATGCCTTTGATTTCACTTTTTTTCTTGCGTAAACTGCAAAGAATACTGCTGCAAACAGCATTGGAGTTAACCTGAATAAATTAACGAAGGAAAATGCTTTTCCTACTGCAATGAATTCAATTAACTCAGCCACTAGAACTGAAATAGCCCCTATTCCTGCTCCTAGAAAGCCTCCTGCTATTGGCCCAAAGAACTGGAAGAATGTGAAGTACTGTGCCTCACTTCCGATTACTGAAGAGAAATTCAGTTGTTTTCCAATCAAAACCAGTACTGAAAACAACAGAATAAACAGAATTCTTTTTTTTGAAAAAATATTTTTTAGATTCATACTCTTATTATCCAGCAGAAAATATTTAAATACCTTTCTTCGGGATTTTTCCTTTGGTTTCCCCCAAGAGATAAATGCTTCCGGTAACAAAAACAAAGTCATTTATTGAAGCAGAATTCAATGCATGATTAATTGCTTTGTTTACGTCAGGGATTACTTTTACCTCTTTCATGTACTTCCTTGCTTCTCTTTCAATCCTATCTGTATCCATTGCCCTGTGATGAGAGGATTTAGAAATAATGATTCTGTCTGCAAGGGGAAAGAGGATTGAAGCAATCTCTTTCAGATTCTTGTCCTTGGAAATACCGATTACCATAATTAATTTCCTTAAATTGAATCTTTTCCTGAATTCAATTAATGTTTTCCTTGAAGCATTTGCACCATGAGGATTGTGCGTTACATCAAACACCACTAAAGGATTTTTTTTCTTTACCTCAAACCTTCCAGGCCAATCTACCTCCTTCAGACCATTTCTTATTGCTTTTTCATTTATTTTTTCTTTCAGTAACTGCACTGCAAGAATTGAGGTACAGGCATTAATTGCCTCGTGTTCTCCAAGCAAAGGAATTCTTATACTGGGATAATTTTTTCCTTTTATTACTGCACTAAATTCCTGTTCCATTAAATTAAATTTTTTTATCCTGTACTTGCATAATTTTTTTACTTCAAACAACCTTGCTTTCTTTTCACTGCATTTTTTCCTGAAAACACTTAGTACTTCTTTTTTTTCTTCTGCAGTCACAACCAATGAATTTTCCTTTATTATTCCCGCTTTTTCAAAAGCAATTTTTTGGATTGTATTTCCTAAATGTCTTTGGTGTTCCAATCCAATAGTGGTTATTACTGCTACTTCTGGATTGATTACATTTGTTGCATCAAGCCTTCCTCCCATCCCTACTTCAAATACTGCATAATCGACTTTCTTTTTCCTGAAATACTCAAAAGCAATTGCTGTAACTACCTCAAAGAAGGAAGGCCGGAATTTTTTATTATTTTCCCTGTGCGCTTCAATTAATTCCTTTACTTTTTTTATTCCCTTAATTAATTCCTTTTCAGTAATTTTTTTTCCATTAACCTGAATCCTTTCCCTGAAATCATACAAGTGAGGAGAGGTATTCATTCCAGCCCTGAATCCTGCTTCTTTCAGAATGGACGAAATCATTGCTACTGTGGAACCTTTTCCGTTTGTTCCTGCAATATGGATTGTTTTATAGGAGAGCTGTGGATTTCCAAGAAGAGAGCATAAAATAGAAATATTTCTCAAGCCCAACCTTATGGGTTTCCTTTCAAGGGAAAAAAGATAACGTAAATAAAGGTTTCTTTCTTTCATAAAAAATTCTTTTTTTAATTTTTTAAAGGGGCGGTCCAAGGATCACTCCCCACTCTTCATATACGCCGGGGAGAAATAAGATTACTAATATTCCAAATATAATTAAGAAAGCACTTAAAATTAAAATCAAGTACCAAGCAAAGTAAAATTCCTTTGGATTTTCTTCTTTAGTCCCGCACACTGCTTTTATAGATGGCCAAGGGGCAATACAAATATAACCTCTTCTAAAACGATAATAAGAAACCAAAAAAATAAATGAACCTAAAAAAACAAGCCCTCCTCCAAAAAAAAATGGAATTTGTTCTATCGTTAATTCTATCAAAGCCATCTAATCACTCATTTTATTCTTGAAGGCCCAAGGGATTTATCTACCTGCAAGTATTTTCCCAGAAGAGGCTGAACCGCATTTATTTTATCAAATAAATTCATTGCAAGTAATCTGTAGGAGAGGTGGCCTTCCCTGCCGCTTCTCAGCCTGATGAAATGAAATAATTCCCTTAAATTCCAGGTAAAGAGAGTTCTTTTTCTGTAAGCCAATGGAACAATGTATTGCGCTTCTATGGGAAATTCCTTTGAGATTTTTTTGTAGGCCTTTTCTGCTTTCTCCATGCATTCAATGAACTTCTTCTCAAACCCTGCTTTTACTATTTCTTCTGGAGTGCTGTAGCCATTGCTTGTTGAAAGCAATTGTGTTGTCTGGGTGCATATCCTGTGCCTTTGAATGTCCCTGAAAGCACCGTAATCAATCAATATATCGAAAACATAATTCAGGTGCTCTAATTCTCTCAATGGCCTGTCATAAGGGCCTAATCTTTTGAGTGATTCATCAATTATTTTTTCCTTTTCTTTTTTACTCATTTTCCCAGCTTCTTCCTTTGCTTTATTGAATGAAACATTTGAATACTTGTACAAAAGAGCTGCAATTAATTTTTCTTCTGCATCTTCATCGAATTCAATTAATTCAACTTCTTTCTTTTCTTCAGAATCAGTTAATCCCTGTTTTGAAATCACTTCCTCCAATGCTTTCTCTGTCTCCATTAAGTAAGGGTTTTTATCTGCAAACTTCACCAGTACTGGGATTATTTTCTTTACCTCTTCTTTTAGGGAAGAACCGATTTCCTGCATTTCCTCCAATGGACTTGAAAGGAATTTGCTTATAGCCCATTCAAGTGTTCTGGCATTTGCTGTCATTGCAAGGTTTGTGAGAGTTCCTGCCGGAAGAATATATCTCACTACATCACAGGCCCGGGCTTTGGTGGCAGAGTCATATGCCTTTTCGCTTTGTTCTTTTGGTTTAGGGAATTCCTTTTTCATGAATTCAATCATTCCAGGGATTATTTCTGCATAAACATCAAACAAGTAATTCATTGTCTCTTCATATAATCCAGCAAAAGAGGAATCCATTATCTTTTTTGGCTTATAGTATCTGTTCCTATCAAATATCTGGTAGCGGGTTGATTTTTCTGTATAGGACGCTAACCTTACATCTTCAATTACCTTGCTTGCAATAATGGACACATTCTCAAATGCAATTGAAGCAACAGCATGCTCTGCAACAGAGCTATGGCCATAACCCACAACCCATTTCTCGTGAAAGGATTTAGCTTTCTCGCTTGCCTGAGAGAAATCTATGCCTTCACTTGAATAAGTTCCAATCAGTTTTCCTGCATCAAGCTCCTTTCCTTTCAGCAGTTTAAGCAGGTTGTCCCTGAAAGAATTAGGGTTTCGGCTCACATAAGCAAATAAAACAGCTACCACTTCAGGAGGAAGATTGTATACAAGATACACGTTTTTCTCCAGATCAGACACATGCCTTTTAAGAATCAATTCATCTTCCTTTGAATAATCCATTTCCCCACCCTTTCATAAGAATTAAATTGAAAAGAATTAAAAAAAGAACATTCAATTTCTTAAGCTTCCGCTCGATTTCTCGTAGAATTAATAAACTTTTCTTATTTTCTAGTTAATGGAGAATGGAATGAAGGGAAAGGTAATTGTTTTTGAGGGAGTGGATGCTTCTGGAAAAGCTACCCAGAGCCAGTTGCTTCATGACAGAATGAGGCAGGAAGGCTACAGGGTAGAATTGATTGCTTTTCCGAGGTATAACGAATTCTTTGGCTCAATAATCGGAAAGTACTTGAGGGGGGATTTTGGGAAAAAGGAGGATTTGCCTGATGAATTCATTGCATTGCTTTTCTCAATTGACAGGTATCAGTTAAAGAAAGAAATAGAAAATGGATTGAATGGAGGAAATAATTACGTTTTTGACAGATACTTTACCTCCAATTACGGTTTTTCTACTGCAAGAAAGGAAAACGAAAAAGAAAGAAATGAGCTCTTAAACTGGCTTAAGGAGCTTGAATCAAGAATGCCCCAGCCAGATTTAGTTGTTTTCCTTGACATGCCTTTGGAAGCAATAGGAGTCTTAATGCTTGGAGAGGACAGGAAGAAAAAAGAAGCATACAGGAAAGGACTGGAGAAAGATATTCACGAGGGAGACATGGAGTACCTGGATAGTGTGAGAAGGGTTTTCATGGAATTAAGCAAAAAAGAAAAAAACTGGGCAAAGATTGACTGCACGAAATTTGAAGAACACAAAATGAAAATCCGAACAAAAGAAGAAATCCACGAGCAAATCTGGAAGAAGGTAAAGCCGATTCTTGGCTAGAATTGATAGATTTATAAAGATTTTCCTCTAATTCTAGTATGTGTCGAAAAAAGATATGTCTAATTTAAATATATTGGATTTAATGGTCTTATGGCAGATAAGCCTGGAGCCTACTCACGGTTATTCCCTGTTGAAAACAATCAGTGAAAAGAGGGGAAGGAAGATGACTGCTGGAAGCCTTATTCCTATGCTTAAGAAATTCCAGAAAAACAAATTAATTAAGGTAAAGAGAAGGGGAAAGAGGGAGAAAATAGTTTATGAGATTACTCCTAAAGGAAGAAAGATATTGAATTCTTCCGGCAGGGATTTTGTTGTATTGTTTGAAGACATATTCAATAGATTCCTCTGCACTAAATGCAAGGGGAGACTGGAAAAATGAAAAGAATTTATTTGGACCATGCCTCAACCACTCCTGCAGACAAGGAAGTAGTGAGGGCAATGCTGCCTTTCTTCACTAAAAAATTCGGCAATGCCTCTTCAGTGCATGGTTTTGGGTTGGAGGCAAGAGAGGAACTGGAAAAGGCAAGGGAAAGCATTGCAAAAAAAATCAATGCTAATCCTGAAGAAATAGTTTTTACTTCTGGCGGCAGTGAATCAGACAACCTTGCATTAAAGGGAATTGCTTTTTCTCATAGAGAGAAAGGAAATCAAATAATTACTTCTTCCATTGAACACCCTGCTGTATTGGGTGCATGCAATTTTTTGGAAGGAAAAGGCTTCAAAGTAGCTTACCTGAAAGTGGACAAGGAAGGATTCATTGATTTGAATGAATTAAGTGACTCGATTAATGATAAAACAATTCTTGTTTCATTAATGCATGCAAACAATGAGATTGGAACAATTCAGGAATTGGATAAGATTGGAAAAATATGCAGTGAGAAAGAAGTATTGTTTCATTCCGATGCAGTTCAATCCTTCACCAAAGTTCCGATTGACGTGAAAAAAACCAGTATTGACTTGATTTCTTTTAGTTCGCATAAAATTCACGGTCCAAAGGGAGTCGGAGCATTGTTCATCAGAAAGGGGACTGCAATAGAAAAAGAAATTCATGGAGGGCATCATGAATTCAATAAGAGAGCTGGAACAGAGAATGTTCCAGGAGCAATTGGTTTTGGAAAAGCAGTTGAATTGGCAAAAGAGAAACACGTTCAGTTCATGAATAAATTAAGGGATTACTTGATTAAGGAAATTGAAGCAAGAATTCCTAATTCCAAACTGAATGGTCCAAAAGGAAAGAATCGTTTATGCAATAACATTAATTTTTCTTTTGCTTTTATTGAGGGAGAGAGCCTGTTGAATTACCTGAATCTGGACGGGATTGCTGTTTCCACTGGAAGTGCTTGTTCTTCCCAGTCACTTGCCCCTTCACATGTACTGAATGCAATTGGTTTGCCTCATGAAATCATTCACGGAAGCATCAGAATGAGTTTAGGAAGGGAGAACACAAAGAAAGAAATGGATTTCACTATAAAGAGCTTAATTAAGAATGTGAAAAAGCTTAGGGAAATGAGTCCATTGAAGGAAGGAATGAAGTACGATAAAGAAGAATTCAGGAGTTGAATTGAATGGATTTGTATTCAAAGAAAGTAATGAAGTATTTCAAGAATCCAAAGAATATTGGAGAAATAAAGAATGCTGACGGAATTGGAAAGGTCGGAAATCCTCAGTGTGGGGACATAATGTATGTTTACATTAAAGTAGGAAAAAACAAGAAAGGAAAAGAAATTCTAAAGGATATTAAGGTTAAAACTTTTGGTTGCATTGTAGCAGTAGCTACTTCTTCTGTTATAACCGAAATGGCTAAAGGAAAGACACTGGATGAGGCATTAAAGATTTCCAAAATGGATATAGCAAGAGAATTAGGCGGCCTTCCACCCATAAAAATGCATTGCTCTGTCCTTTCAGCTGAAGGATTAAAAAAAGCAATAGCAGAATACAGGAAGAAAAAGGGAAAGTAATTGGATTAATTATTTGTTTCTTACTCTACTACATAGTAAGGTTTTTGCCTGCTTGCTCAATTCTTGCTTCTGCAGCTTTTTCTAGTACTTCTTTTGGAGTAGTTCCTCTTTCTTTCAATGCATTTCTAAACCATCTTTCAGTTATTTCCAGCAAGTCCAGTGTTCTTTGAAGATCCAGAGTCTGAGATAAAGTTGCTATGGCTCTATCGATTTTTGCTTCTCTTATTACTTCTGCTGGGGTAGTTTTTCTTGCTTCTAGCAGGTATCTTAACTTTCTTGGCTTCAATTTAAGCAAATTTAATGTCGTTTCTAAATTAAGCGTTTTTTTCAGAGAGGCTATCACTCTATCAGTCAATTCCTTTTTCTTTTTGTTCTTTGACTCTCTGATAACAGTGTCTAATCCTAATTTTAGCCCAGGCTCTTTTTTTAATAAATTATAATGGCTTCTACTACTAATCTGTCTTTCTTTTGAGACAGCAGAATGTGAAGTCAATCCTTTTTCTCTCGCTAATTTCAATGTATTACTGGCTTTGATTTTTCGTTTTAACGCATGTAATTCGCCTCTAGAGAAAACACTTGAAAGATAATTTGGCTTAACCCCTATCACCCTCTTTAATGCTACTGAGTTTCCTGCAAATTGCCGCATAAGCCTGGTTAGCAGAACTTTTCTTCTGGCTTTGTTTATCGGCTTATTCCTTAAGTTTCGGTAAACTCTTACAGTGAGAGGATACCTGGCCATAGAAAAATTAAGTATTAAGCAATTAATAATACTATTCGTTTTATTCTGTTGGAAGGTCGGAGGCAGGGATTTTAGTTAATTTGAATATCTTTAATGAAGTGTAAACCATTGAAACAATTGCAATGAAAAGGAATACTTTGGCAATAAAAAACACGAGATAGTTATGTACTGTGAGGTAGTCATTGAATACTTCAATTATCCTGTTGATTACAATAAAGGCAACAGATATTGCAACCCATTTAAGTATATTTGAGAACTCATTTTTCTCGAATTTCTTGTAAGCGTAATGAATCATTGTTGCAGTAAAAACTCCTCCAGCAAGGGATAAAACGTTTATTAATAATACGAAAAAATTAATGTTATCAATAATTATGTTTTCTGTTGCCATTCAATTCTATAAACGGCTTTCTAGTTTTTAAATTTATTTGTTTTTTCCTAAAAATCAGTATAATACGTCAAATACCTTTCCTTTTCCCTCTAACCCTAAAAGGAATTCGTATCTTTCATTCACGTATCCCTGTACTTTAGTTATTTCCTCTTCAGTCAGGTGCTTGAATCTTCCCTGCATTGAAAGATATTCCTTTACTGAAAGGGGTTTTTCGATTCTCTGGGTGAATTTCAGTTCTCCGTTCTCTATTTCATATACTGGAAATGCTCTTGTGAGAATGGCTTTTCTTGCAACTTCTATTGTTGTTTCTGATTCATGTCTCCATCCAGTCGGACAGGAAGAAAATACAAGTAAGAATGTAGGTCCCCGAATTGAAAGGGCCTTTATTGCTTTATTGTATAAATCAGTTACATTTGCAATTGAGGCAGTGGCAACATACCTTACTCCATGTGATGCAACAATAAATGGAATTGGTTTTTTTGGTTCAATTTTTCCATGGATCTTTTTTCCTGCAGGAGTAGTGGTTGTCTGGGCCATAAAAGGAGTGGAACTGCTTCTTTGAATTCCAGTATTATGTACTACGATTCCATCTGCAATAAAATTATGTTCGCCTTCAACCCTTAAATCTAAGGTAGGCTCGGTTTTAACAAATTTCTTGTATTGCACTTTCTCAGTTTCAAAATTATTGTTTTTTATCAAAAAATTCTGATATTTGTATTGATTTGGATACTTCTCTACATTCCATTTGTCTCTTCTGCTAAAACAAATATAGCCGTATTCGCTATCTTTTAGAAGTTTTCTTTTAACACATTGAGTATCTTTCTTTTTTCTCTGGCAATGAATTTTTCCTACCCTGTAATTCATTGTTTGAAGCAATAACCTCAATCTGGCGAGGAGTTCTTTACTGGAAGAAACATATCTCCAACTATTTCCATTCTTGTATCCATCAGATAACATCAATCCCTCGACAAATGCTTCCTTTTCTTTTTCTGGAAGAGTAAACACCCATTCCGGTATTGTCTTGTTTTTTGCTCCTGAACCAAAACCAAGCGAATCAATAAATCTAGCAAGATTAACAGAATTAACATATACGTAGATGCCGTCAAAAGAATTGATTTTCCCTTCAAACACTGTGGGATATAATTGCATTAATCTTTTCCTTCCATTTGTATTTCTGGGTAAAGCAAATCCAACTTCCCCTCTTTTAGCTCTTATCCATCCATCTCCCACATACAATCCTAAATATTCCATTAATTCAGGGCTAGATTTCTTTGGCAGAATCACTTTATTTACCTTAGTGACTTTATAATCACCAACCTTTGATTTCTTGATTGCTTTAAACTTATGTGATTTATTTATATTTAGATGCTTTAATACTACAATTTCATCTCCTGTTTTTATTTCAGAAAGAATTTTCCAAACAAAATTATTCTGTTTTCCTCTTCCATTTCTCTTCAATACTAAAAAAGGATGGTTTGAAGTAGCCCTTATTGAATGGTGGAGTGTTCCTAACTCAAATACCTTTTTTTTGCCGTTATCAAAAACTCCAGTGCATTTTTTCAGAACCAATTTATAGGTTTTTTGATTTAATGCATATATTTTATCTCCCTTTTTTATTTCAGTAATTTTCTTAAGTCCCTCACTAGTCATTATTAAGGCAGATAAGCTCAAACAATTCATGTAAGCTTCGTTATCATAACAAACATAAAGGAAATCCTGTCCTCTCTCTATTGCTCCGCTTAATGCCTGCAACCCGATATCAAAGGTTGAACCATCCCCTCCAAACACAAGCAGATTCATTCCTTTCCTTTTTCCCTGCATTTTTAATCCATCATCTATCCCTGAAGCAATTGCTGCAGCATTCTCAAATGCTCCGTGAATCCATGGAACCCTCCAGGCAGTTTCAGGATAAGGAGAAGAAACTACTTCCAGACAGCCGGTTGCATTAACTACAATTGAATTTTTCCCTGCAGCTTTCAATACAGTCCTTACAGTGATTGCTGCACCGCATCCCGCACAGGCCCTGTGCCCTGGAGCAAAAAGCTCTTCTTCCGGCAAACCTCTAATCATTTTTTTCTCTCCTTGAATTTATTGTAAGCAAAAATTATAATGCATGAAATTAAATAGCTAATTATGAGTGTAGTCAAAGAGTAAACTAATGTTGCAATTAAATTAATTGTGTAGAAGTTCATAACTATTTTGGAAATCAATTGGAAACCAAAAAAAGGAATAATTGTCCATCCGCTCGGAGGACAACCCCCGCCAACTTTCAATTGACTGTCATCCATTCCTACAACAGATCCACAAGATATTATTACGTACTGTGGCATTGGAAAGACTAAAAAAACAATTATCGCCAGAATAATTCTCTCTTTTGTCGGGTAAAAAAATTCTTTCAAATTCAAAGCAACCATTCTCCTTTCTTTCCCTTCTCCAGATTTTCAAACACTCTTTCAATGTGCTTTAATTGGATGTCCCTTCCCCCCAATCCAGCAATAAAGCCAATTACTTCAGGCTTATTTTTTGCTTTATACAATGCAGACCTTATATCAGTAAACAATGGTCCTTCGTATCCTAAAGAAATGTGCCTGTCAATTACTGCAATTCCATTCAATTTTTTGGTTAAAGCAGTTAATTCATTTTTTGGAAATGGTCTTAGGCATCTTACCTTAATCATTCCAACCTTCTTTCCCTTCTTTCTAAGTTTATCTATTATTACTCTTGCTGTACCGCAGGCAGAACCCATCAGCATTACTGCATATTTTGCATCCTGCATCTTATAGGGTTCAAGCATTCCGTCTCCATAACTTCTTCCAAACATTTTCCTGAAATCAGTGTTGGCTTTCTTTATTACTGGGATGCTTTCCTGCATTGCTTCTTCCACCATTTTCTTGAATTCCATAAATGAATCAGGAAAGGCAATTGGCCCGAAAGTTTTTGGTTTTTTTGGGTCAAGGATATGCAATGGCTTGAATGCAGGAAGAAATAAATCCACTTTTTTCTGGGAAGGCACTTCCACTGGCTCAAATACATGGCTTAAAGTAAATCCGTCCAGGCAAACCATTGAGGGAAGCAGTATCTTTCTGTTTTCTGAAATCTTAAAAGCTTGAATTGTTGTATCCAATGCTTCCTGTGCTGATTCAACATACAACTGAATCCATCCTTGATCGCGGGCAGAAACTGAATCAGAGTGGTCATTCCATATATTTATTGGAGCACTTAAAGCGCGGTTTGCTACAGCCATTACTGCTGGGAGTCTCATTCCTGAAAGAATTGGCAGGATTTCATACATTAATGCAAGTCCTTGAGAGGACGTAGCTGAATAGGTTCTTGCCCCTACAGCTAAAGCTCCAATCATTGCTGATGCAGCTGAATGCTCTGACTCCACATAAGTAATTTTTGCATTCAGTTCTCCGTTATTAACGAATTCAGCAATCTTTTCCGGGATATGCGTCTGGGGAGTAATAGGGTAAACCGGAATCACTTTTGGCCTTGAAAGCTTTGCTCCTAACGCAACTGCATGCGATGCTTCAATTACTTCCTTCATTCAAATCCCTTGGACTAAAGAATAAGCATTGTTAGAAATAAAAAGCTTTCTCTATGAAATGAAACGATGACGTCCATGCTTTTTTTCACTTTTAACCAGACGTCTTAATGTATATAAACTACTTTTATCGGTTATTCTAACCCAAGTGGAACCTGTGTCCCCTCCAGAAGGCATTCTTCTTGTCGCCTTTGGCCCTGTGACCTCCAAATAATAAATTCCTTTATTGTTGGTTGCTATCTTTATTGAGTCTCTCCAGCCTAAGGATCCAAGACGCTCTGCCCGAAGATTATGAAGTATTTCCCCTCTAAGTCTCATAAAATCCCTTCTGTCTTTTTCCTTTAGGCTTCCATCCAAGTAAAGGTAATCATAAGATTTTGGAGGTTGCTTCATTATAATCCCAAACCTAAATCCATTCTTCCTAAATGCAATTCCTTTTGGGTATCCATTTCTTCTATCCACTATAAGTGATTTCTTTCTTTTTATCTTTTTAGCAGGCATCAGTTAAATTATTGTTTTAAGTAATATAAAAACCTATTTTAATTGAAACAAAGATTTTAATTTCTTTTCCCTTTATTCATATGAAGTGAGTGCAATGAAGGAAATAAGGTTTCATGGTAGAGGCGGTCAGGGAGCAGTGACTTCTTCTTATGTATTGGCTATTGCTGCGTTTCATGACGGAAAATTCTCTCAGGCTTTTCCTGCTTTTGGAGTGGAGAGAAGAGGCGCTCCGGTTCTTGCGTTCACCAGAATTGATGACAAGCAAATTAATGTAAGGAGCCAGGTGTATGAACCGGATTATCTGGTTGTATTGGATTCTTCCTTGATTGAACAAGTGAATGTATTGGATGGAGTGGAGAAGGCTACGGTAATAATTAATTCAGAGAAAAAGGAAAGTGAATTCATGATGGGAAAAAACAGGGCGTTTACTGTGGATATAACGAAGATTGCTTTGGATGTAATTGGAAAGCCTTTTGTGAATATTGGTGTTCTTGGAGCGTTTGCTGCGCTTACTGGAGAGGTTTCAATTAATTCCATTAAAAAAGCTGTTGCACAGGCATTTGAAGGCAATGAGAAGAGAATTGAATTGAATTCCAAGTGCGCCGAAAAGGTGTTTGAGGAAAGCAAGAAAAAGTACGGGAAATGATTTTTTATGGCTGAAAAAAAGGAAAAAATGAAGTTTTCTGTTGGGGCAGTAATAGAGGAAGCTGGTTCTACTGTAAGGAACAAGACTGGTTCCTGGAGAAACTTTCGTCCTATCCTTGACCAAGATAAATGCATTAAGTGCGGTACCTGTTGGAGTCTTTGTCCTGAAGGAGCAATAAAGAAAAAGGGGGGCATATTTGTAATTAATTACGATTACTGCAAGGGTTGCGGCATTTGTTCCAAGGAATGCCCTGTAAAAGCCATTAAAATGGTGCTGGAAGAGAAATAATTCTAATTAAAAATATTTCTAATTATTCTTTTGCTTGTAAGGGGGAGAAAAAAGTCGTGTGGGAGATTGAAGTAGGCTATAAAGAGGGAAAAAAGGATGCTGTAGCCGACTCAGTAAAGGCTTCCATAGGGGAAGATTTGGGCATTAAAAAAATCAATTCATTAAGGATAATTGATGTTTATAGAATAAATAAGGATTTTTTTGAGACACAGGTAAAGGAAATAGCGGAAAAACTGTTTATTGACCCAATCACTCAGTCCTTTTCAATTGACAAGCCTTTTTCTGATAAAGCTGACTGGATTATTGAGGTTAAATTCCATGAAGACGTTACAGACAATGTAGCTATTGCTGCAATGGAAGGAGTACACGATTTAACTGGATTGGGTTTTGCTGAGGGAGAAAACCTAAGAACAGCAAAAAAATACTTGATAGAGGGAAAGCTGTCAGAAAAAGAAGTGCAAAGCATCTGCAAGGACTTGCTTGCAAATGAATTAATTGAATCATTCAAGTACTGGAAGGGAAAGAAATGAATAAAAATGAATTAACGCAGGAAATTGTTTTTAATGATTTAGGCAAAAAGCAATTACTCAAGCTAAACAAGGAAATGTATTTGTCCTTGAATCTGGAAGAATTAAAGACAATCCAGAATTACTTTAAGAAAAAGAAGAGGAATCCAAGGGATATTGAACTGGAGACTATCGCACAGACCTGGAGCGAGCACTGCAAGCACAAGGTGTTTGGGGGGATAATTAATTACGGAGAGGAAGTTGAAGGAAAAAAGGCAAAGCAAAAGAAATTAATTAATTCTCTTTTCAATACCTACATCAGGAATCCCACTAAAAGAATTGAGAAAAAGGTTAATTGGCTTGTATCAGTATTCAGTGACAATGCAGGAGTAATTAAATTCAATAAAGACTATGATATTGCGTTTAAGGTTGAAACACACAATCATCCTTCTGCTTTAGATCCTTATGGAGGGGCGGGAACAGGAATTGGAGGAGTGATTAGAGACATTCTTGGGGTGGGTTTAGGCGCTAAACCGATTGCTAATACTGATGTATTCTGTTTTGCTCCTCACGATTATCCAAGCAAAAAAATTCCTCCAAAGATACTTCATCCAAAAAGAATCGCAAAAGGAGTCAGGGCAGGAGTAAGGGACTATGGAAACAGGATGGGAATTCCTACTTTAAATGGAGCAATTCTGTTTGATGAAAGATATCTAGGGAATCCATTAGTGTATTGCGGTACAGTTGGATTAATGCCAAAAGGCTTGCACAAGAAAAAAGTTCATCCAGGAGATTTAATTGTAAGTGTTGGAGGCAGGACTGGAAGAGACGGCATTCACGGAGTAACTTTTGCTTCAGCTGAGTTGGAAGAAAGTACTCCTTCTTCTCCGGTACAGATCGGCAATCCAATAGAAGAAAAGAAAACCCTTGATGTATTGCTTCAGGCAAGAGATGAAAAACTCTATAACTGCATTACTGATTGCGGTGGAGGGGGTTACAGCAGTGCAATAGGGGAAACAGCAAAAGAGATTGGTGCAAGAGTCTATCTTGAAAAGGCTCCATTAAAGTACAGAGGCCTTAAACCATGGGAGATTTGGGTTAGTGAAAGCCAGGAAAGAATGCTTGTTGCTGTCCCAAAAGAAAACAAGGAAAAATTCATTGCCTTGTGTGAAGCAGAGAATGTTGAAGCAACAGTAATAGGGGAATACACTAACACCAGGAAACTGGAATTGTTTTATGAAGGTTATATGATTGGAGAATTGGAAATGAATTTCCTTCATAATGGACTGCCTAAAAGAAATTTGAAAGCTGAATGGGAGATTCCCAAAACAAAGGAACCAAAATTAAAGGAGAAAAATGATTACTCTAAAATTTTAATTCAATTGCTTTCAATGCCGAACATTGCCTCAAAGGAAACAACGATAAGGCAGTATGACCATGAGGTACAGGGAGGATCTGTCTTAAAGTCATTGGTTGGAGAAGAAAATGACGGCCCAGGAGATGCAGCAATC
Organism: archaeon; assembly: GCA_043815885.1. Classification (GTDB taxonomy): domain Archaea; phylum Iainarchaeota; class Iainarchaeia; order Iainarchaeales; family 1-14-0-10-31-34; genus JBDRIL01. Next base: position 19,991 of record JBDRIL010000030.1, read on the forward strand.
ATCAAGCCATTATTTGATTCAGATGAAGGGATAATTATTTCCAATGGAATCAATCCATTGTATGGAGACATTGATTCCTATTGGATGGCTGCTTCCTCCATTGATGAAGCAATAAGAAACATTATTGCGGTAGGGGGAAGCCTTGAGAGAATTGCCTTGCTGGATAATTTCTGCTGGGGCAATCCAGAAAGAGAAAATGAGTTGGGAAAGTTGGTTCGAGCGTGCCAGGCATGCAATGATTTTTCGTCTGTTTTTGGAACCCCGTTTATTTCAGGAAAGGATTCCTTCTACAATGAATTCCTTATAAAGAAAAAATTTATCTCTATTCCTGCAACTTTACTGATTTCTGCAATGGGAGTAATGAAGAATCCAGTAAAACGGATTTCAATGGACTTGAAGGAAGCGAGAAATTTAATTTATGTGGCTGGAAATACTTTCAATGAATTGGGGGGAAGCCATTACTATAAGCTTCATGATTTTACTGGAAGGAATGTTCCAAAAGTTAATGCATTAAAGGCAAAAAAACTGTATGAAGCAATTGAAAAAGCTTCTTCTGTTGGAGAAAACAATTCTGAGAGAGTGATTCGCTCAATGCATGACCCCAGTGAGGGAGGAATTGCTGTGGCATTGGCTGAAATGGCCTTTGCCGGAATGAAGGGAGCAGAAATTGATTTAAGCAGGATTCCATTCGAGGGAAACGAAAAAGAAAAAAGAAATGATGTACTGCTTTTCAGTGAATCCAATTCAAGACTGCTTATAGAGGTTCCGGAAAAATTCAAGAAAAAATTCGAGGCAATAATGAAAGGAAATGTTTTTGCTGAAATCGGCAGGATAACAAAAAAAGAAAAATTAATCGTGAAAGGATTGAACGGGAAGGAAATAATTAATTCAGATTTGAGAGAATTAAAGGATGCATGGAAAAAAACACTGAATTGGTGAAAGGAAATGAAACAAGTAAAGGCAATTGTGTTGAGGACTGCTGGAACGAATTGTGATTATGAGACAGTGGAGACCTTGAAAAAAGCCGGGGCTGAAGTTGAATTAATTCATGTGAATCAATTAATCCGGAGAGAAAAGGATTTGTCTGATTTTCAGTTGCTGGTGATTGCTGGAGGGTTTTGCCATGGAGATTATCTTGGTTCAGGCAAGATTCTTGCAAATAAATTAATTTACAGGCTTGATGACTTGATTTTTGATTTCGTAAAAGAAGGAAATTTAGTGTTGGGTGTATGCAATGGATTCCAGGTGTTGGTGAAGAGTGGTTTGTTGCCTGGATTCAATCAGGATTACGGCAAGCAATTGCTTACTCTGACTTTTAATGATTCAGGCCATTTCCAGGGAGAATGGATTAAATTGAATAATGTGAATAAAAAGAAGTGTGTCTGGAGCAAGGGAATAAAGGAAATGCATCTGCCTATTGCGCATGCAGAAGGAAGAATTGATTTAGAGGACAAGAATGTATTAAAGCAGTTATATGATAATGATCAAATTGTATTCAAGTATGAAGTAAATCCAAATGGTTCAATGGATTCAATTGCAGGAATATGCGATGATTCAGGAAGGATTCTTGGATTAATGCCTCATCCTGAAAGAAATCATTCCTTTCTTAATGACCCGAGAAGCACGAGAATTAGTTTGCCTAAAGAAGGGGAAGGCGTACAGTTATTCAGGAACGGAGTGGATTATGCAAGAAAGCATTTATAACAAAAAGATTTTTATATAGTTTGCTATGTATGTACTATTGGTGGTCTATGTGGCTAATGTTACTTCTATTCAGGTTAGGAAAGAGGCAGTTAAAGCCTTAAAAGAAGCAAAAGAGTACTCGAGGCAGACTTACACAGAGCTGATTCTAAAGATGTCAAAAATATTCAGGGAAACAAAGAAAAGAAACCAGTATGATGAATTCCTGCACAAAATCCAGCAACCAAAAATGAAAGAATTATGGGATAACAAGGAAGACGAAGGGTGGGAAAATGTATAGTCCTGGAGACATCGTTTTGGCGCACCTTCAATTTACTGATACTTTTGAAATTAAAACAAGGCCTGCCCTAATACTGTTTGAGGAATTTGGAAATATTGTTGTTGCTGGAATCACCAGCAATCTGGAAATGGAGGGCATTCAATTAACAAAAAAAGAAGGCGCGGCGAAGGAAAGTGTAATTAAACTGAACTATATTTTCACTATCTCCCAAGCAATGATAAAGAAAAAATTATTTGAGCTTTCAAAAGAGAAAAAAGAATTAGTCTATAAAGAGCTGAATAAAAGAATAATAAAAATTATTACTTGACACTATAGAATGATATTTATTTCTTTCCTAGTTACTAAATAACTGGCGATAAACGAATGAGAAAACCAAGAAGCATAGAACCGTATCAATAAATTATTTTGTTGTGAAAAAAATGAAGAAAGCAAAAACCCAAAAAAAATCACCGGAAAAAATTTCAAAAGAAATGACTCTGGGGGAAATTGCAAGGGATTACCCTGAAACAATAAGCGTATTATTTGAATACGGAATGCATTGTATTGGCTGTCCTGTTTCAATGATGGAAACCCTTGAACAAGGAGCAAAAGCTCATGGGATGAGTGAAGAAAAAATAAATAAAATGATTGAAGAAATGAATAAAAAAATAAAGAAGAAAAAATAATTCTTTTCTTATTTTATTGTATATCGAAGGCATACAATATTTTTTTGATAATTTACTGGATTGAAAATGAAGAAAAATATAAATAAAATAATTCTTTTGCTGAGAAAAGAAGTTCCTTCAGACAAGGCAGTGGTATGGAATGAAGATCCATTCAGGGTATTGATTGCAACCATTCTTTCTCAGAGAACAAGGGATGAAAACACTAGAAAGGCAACAGAAAAACTTTTTTCTAGATTCAGCAAGCCAAAACAAATTGCTGGAGCCGATTTAAGGGAGTTAAGAAAATTAATTAAGCCAAGCGGTTTCTACAGAGTAAAAGCTGAAAGAATAAAGAAAGTAAGCAAACAATTAATGAATGAATTTAGTGGAATGGTTCCAGAAAAAATTGAGGATTTATTGAAATTGGAGGGAGTTGGAAGAAAGACAGCTAACTGTGTATTGGTTTATGGTTTTAACCTTCCGGCAATTCCTGTTGATACCCACGTCCACAGAATTTCCAACAGGATTGGATTAGTGAAGACAAAAAACCCGGAAGAAACAGAAAAAGAATTAATGAAAGCAATTCCAAAAAAATACTGGATTGAATTCAATCACTTAATGGTTAGGTTCGGGCAAAAAAAATGCCTTCCAAGAAATCCCAAATGCAGAATCTGTTCAGTGAATACGTATTGTGATTATTTTGAAAAGAATTATTAGTTAATTTGAAATGAATTTTATGGTTTTCTTCCTTTTTGTTTTTGTTTTGTCAGTCTATCTCTTTTTAATTTTCCTCTTAGTCTGAGTACCCGCTGTTTGTTTTTTTCATTAATCCATATCATAGCTTTAGTGTATATTTTTCCAGTTGGGGTTAAAGCTTTCAAACATTTTCTTGGAGGGATCCCTAATTTTTCGGCAACTGTTTGATGCCAAAGCCCCATTATTGCTGCATCAACTTTTTCTCTTTTCATCTCTTGAATCATTGTTTTTTCGAGCAACACTGCTTTAACATAATCCTGTTTAGCTTCTCTATCCTTTAGTATTTTTTCTATTTCGTTCGCTCCCTTAATAGAACCTTCTTTTTTTAGTTTTTTAATTAACTCTTTTAGCCCATTTCTGTTTTTCTCGTCAACAGAAAACATGTTATATACACGATCAAATCGTTCAGAAATCAAGGGAACAATTTTTACTCCCTTTTTTAGACAATATTTCTTGATTAATTTTGAGAATGGATGACTTGGATTTCTTAGTTCTTCAATGTATACTTCCATCCCTAATACCATTCCTCTTTTTAATGTCCTGTTTAACGCTTTTTCAATTCTTGGCCAAATAAAAAACCTATAAAATACTTCACTTTGGCCTTTCAATAATTTTGATAACGCCCTGTCTCTCACCGAGCCATGCTGAACTAAAATCAAGAAAGGCTTTTTTTCCATTATTTTTATCTCCTTTAAATTTTACTTATTGCTTTCTCCACTTCTTCTTCTCTTACAATTCTTTCTCCTTTGTTTTCTGCATTCATTCCTGCTTCCTTCAGTAAATGGATTCCTTTTCTGATGTCTTTGGATTGAAAGGTTTTCCCTGCAACCAACTTAATTGCATTTTCTTCCCACGAATTTTCGAAGAAGGCGAGCTTTATTCTTTCTTTAATGATGTCTTCCACTTCCTTTCTTCCGTATTCCTTGAATTCAATTGTTTCTGGAATCAGTCTGCTCTTTATTCTTGCATCCAGTAATGCAATCCATTCAGGGTTATTGGTAATAAGGATAATGGATTTGCTTTCCAGTTCTTCCAGCAGAGTGTAAAGGAACCTGTATTCCTCTGCCTTGTCTATTTCGTCAAAAGCTAATACTAAACCTTTCCTTGTTTTAAGCATTAACTTTATTTTTTCAATTAACTGGACTTCATTCAATCCCTGAGTCAAGCCATAGCCTAACTCCTTTGAAATTTTTTCCAGAATGTTTTGGGAAGAGCTCAGCTTCCAGCAATTAACAAACCCTACTCCAATTTCTTCTCCTTCTTCTTCTCTTAAGTCTTCCAATACCCTTTTTACTGCATGCGTCTTTCCTATCCCGCTCAATCCGTGAATCAATAGATTTCCTGCATTTCCTTCATTCAGTAATGGCTTAATTGTTTCTGCAATGTGTTTTTGCTCGTTTTCCCTGTGGAAGAGAAATTTAGGTAAGTAATCCAGTGAAAGAGAATCAATGTTGGAGAAAATGCTTTCATTTTCTTTTAAGGAAGAAAAGTATTCCTTCATGATTAAAGATTAATTGAATCAAACAGAATTAAATTATTTCTGTTTACTGAATTAATTGTTATGGGGAAAAGAATTCATTTAATGGTAACTGGGGTTGTCCAGAGAATTGGCTTCAGGTTTGCTGTAAGGAATCTGGCTGATTCCATCAGAGTGAATGGTTTTGTTAGAAATGTTTCAGATGGAAGGGTAGAGATAGTTGCAGAGGGAAGGGAAGAAGTCCTGAAAAGAATGATTGAAGAAATAAGGAATTTTAATTTTACTCATGTGAAAAAAGTTGAAGAGAAATGGGAAGAAACAAAAAACGAATTCAATGAATTTGAAATAAGGTATTAAGATTTAATTGTCAGGGTTGCAGTGGCAGTGAAATTCCTGTCCGGAGTCCTGAAGTAAATGTCTATTGCATAGCCCCCTGAAACAATCTCGGCATTAGGGGAAGGCTGTATCATAAACGCATTGCCTAATTCAAACTTCCTTGATTCTCCTTTTCCTAGTACAGGGATAGTTCTCTTTGAATTAAATACAATCAGGCTTTTTTCGTCTCTTGGCTTAACCTCTAATTCCAAACCAGTCAAGTCCCTGTCAAGCGTATTGTAGACTGTAACTGAAAGAAGTGTCGAGTTGGTGTCACCTAAATTCAAAGGGTTATCGGAAAAAGAGTATTGAATTGCATTTGCTTTCAGCCAGGAAGCAGCCAAAAAAGAAATAACTATAATTACAATTATCAGAATCAATGCAAGAAGAGGGAACTTTAACTTCTTTATCTCAAACTTGAATCCAAAGTCCCACTTTCTTTTTTGGTCGTATATGCCCATTTATGCCTTCACCTAAATAATTAGTTTAACATAATATAAAAAGATTACTCTTGGAGAGGGAACAGCCTTTTATCCTTTCCTTCAAGCAGTTTTGCCTTTATCCCTGCATCAAGCCATGCATAAGCATAAGAAAATGCAGCAAGAGCATTCAATAAATCCTTTTTTTCCCTGAAATACTTTGCATCAGAAAAATAATTCCTTGCCATTGAAATGAATTCACTTGCAATAGCATAATCCGGGCTTTCTTCTTCCGCTTTAATCTTTATATCGTTCAAGGCCTTTTCTGTAAGGGATTCATATCTTTTTACTTTTTCATTTAATTTTTTCTCTAGTTCTTTCCTATTCATTAAATTCACTTAACTCCTTCAATGCATTTAATTCAAATTCACTCAGTCTGCTGCAAACAATCAAGGAATGAGGTCTTCCGCCAAAAGAATATTTCTTCAACTCCTCTGCTCTTCCTGCCTTTAACTGCATTTTACTGCTTCCGACTGCACTCATTCCAACCAGAATACTTTCAGAAATAATTTTTTCTTTTCTTTTTGCTTCAATTCCCTCAAGTATTTCAATTGCCTCTTTTACGCTCATGAATTTTTTTTCCTCTGCCTTAATGTCAAGAAGGCAAAGGCTATGCAAGTCATTCTTCTTATTTTTTGCTATCACGTCATAGAATGATTCGGGAGCATAATTTTTCTCGGGAAAAACAATTGAAGTAATCCCCCCGAACCTGTATGCACTCAATCCTGTCAAGGAAACAAAATCAATTATTGAAAGAGAGGGAATTGCCTTGAATGGAATGCGTTTCTTTTTTAATTCCAGAAGCAAAGAAAGGTGGGTTGTTGCGGTCAATGGATTTCCATAAACCAGAAGAGCAGTATTTTCTTTTTTATCAAAAAAATATTTCTTGTATTTTTTTTCTACCTGTTCTCTCCCAAGAGAAATGATTTTTTTTCTTGTCTTTCCCTGCAATTCTTTAATGCTTCCTTCGGGATAAACTGAGGTATAGCTTTCAAGGAAAACTTTTTTGCATTTCTTTATTGCATTCAGTGCTTCTAAAGAAATGTGTTCTGGTTTTAATCCAATTCCAATCAAATAAAACATTTAATAAGTTATTAATGAAAATCTTTTTTAATAGGATTTTTTTCCTGAAAAAACATTTTTTTGAAGAAAATAAAAAAATTTTCAAAAAAAATTAAAAAAAAAGAAAACATTTAAATAGGAGAAGAGTTATTATTTAATTAAATTAAAATTTTTTTTAAAAGGAGGGAAGTAAGATGGCAAAGGCAAAGAAAAAAACAAAGAAAAAAATAAAGAAAAAATAAATGAATAAAGCGTTTTCTTTTTTTGGGAAAAAAGAATCAAGAGATTCTTTTTTTCTCTCTATTTTTTTAATTCCTTTTTTATAACACTCCTAATGAAAATGAATCCCTTATTCCTGGCGCGAACCCGAGAATTATTATGAATATCTTTATGAAGTTGCAGAGATTCTTGTTTTTTACTTCCTGGCCCAGGAAGTAGATAATGAATAACACCAGGGATACTTTAACCATCATAAAAGCAAATGGCCCGAAAAAAGTTGTGTTGGTTAAAGAATTAACCCCTTCAATCAGGAAATTTGATACAACGTGTTGTTCTGAAAACCTTGGAAAGAATGCAAGGGCTGTAAAGGTTGCTGCTCCGTCCAGTGCTTGTCCTGCAAGCGCTGCTATATTCAGCTTGTCTTTAAATAACTCTAAATCAAAGTGCCTGAAAACGTAATAAAGGATAACCACTATAAAAAAAACTAGGAAGTAAACGAAAAAGAATTCAATTGGATTCCTTAATTGAAGAAGGTGAAAGAATGTTATGGGCAATGCAACAAGGTATCCAAACACCCCAAAGAACCTCAGCCTGTCAATTCCATATCTTTTGCCTAACTTCATTGAAACAATCAATGAAAAGATAGCGAATAATCCTACTGCAATGTATATCCCTGGAGAAATAGTGTAGAAGCCCAACTCCAATGGGTTACAGGAACGCTCCAGTAAATGCATGTCCTCAAAAATTCTTACGGTTGAACCCAATAGAATGTATGGAAAAACATTTTTGAAGAAACTGAAATCAAACTTTATTCCTTTTTTATGGAAGAAAGGATAAATAATGAAAAAAGAAACAAACAACAGAATAGCAATGTATACAATTGTATTTACTGGATTATATCCCTGGTACTGCGTAATGGATTCACAGAAATATGTGTTGAAAAATTCAGCAATCATATTATGGATTTTAAAGGGTTAGTAATTTAAATTAATTTAAAAAATCCTGATTTTTTAAAGCTTTAAAAACCCGTAGGGTTTTTAAATTAATTTGATATGAAGAAAAAACCCAGAAACCTGAAAGAAGCATTGAAGAACAAGCTGGCAAAAAAGGAATTGAATCAATTAATTACTTCCTTTGATTCCATTGGAAACATTGCAGTAATACAGGTTCCAGACGAGCTGGAAAAAAAAGAAAAATTAATTGGGAATACATTACTTAAATTAAACAAGCAATTCAAAACTGTCTGCAAGGTTGTAAGCCCCAGAAAGGGAAAATATAGAGTACAGGAATTAAAGGCAATTGCAGGAGAAAAAAATTTCATTGCAGAATACAGAGAGAGCGGATGCAGATTTATTTTTGATGTAAAAAAAGTGTTCTTTTCCCCAAGGCTTTCAAGTGAAAGGCTAAGGATTGCAAAAGAAGTGAGAAAAGGAGAAGTGATTGGGGCATTCTTTGCTGGAGTCGGGCCATATCCAATTGTTCTGGCAAAAAATTCCTTGATGAAGAAAGCCTTTGCAGTGGAAATTAATCCTGCTGCAGTAAAATACATGAAGGAGAATATTGAATTAAATAAATGCACTGAAAAAATTGAAGTAATTAAAGGGGATGTAAAAAAAATTGCTTCAACCAAACTGAAGAATAAATGCGACAGGATTTTGATGCCTTTGCCTCACGGAGGAGAAAATTATTTAGCTTCATGCCTCAAAGCAATAAAGAAAGGGGGAATAATTCATTTCTATCAATTAACCTCAATCAACAATCCGTTTGAGGAACCATTGAAAAGAGTTAAGGAAGAAGTAAAAAAGTTAAAGAGAAAGCATAAAATATTATACAGAAAAGAAGTAAGGCCTTTTAGTGCAACACGCGTCCAGGTAGTAATTGATTTCAGGGTGAATTAAAATGCTGAAACTGTCAATGCATAAAATTTTGTTGAAAATTCGAAAAAAGCATTTGCATCCAAAGGATTTTGATTTGGTTATCGGGATTGGATTGAGTGGATTGATTCCGGCAATAATTTTTGCAACAAAACTGAAAAAGGAATCAGGAATCATTAAGATTGAACACTATCACTGCGGAAGAAAACCAAAAAAGAAGCATGAAGAACCAAAAATAATCAGCAAACCAAAAATAAAATTAAAGAATAAAAGAATTCTTTTAGTGGATGATTTTGTGAAGAGTGAGGCAACAATTAATCTGGCTGAAAAATTACTGAAGGAAAAAAAAGCAAGAAAAATAACTAGAATTGCTTTGGTTGGAACAAGAAAGTATTGTTTGTTTAAAAGCAAGGATTGCGCTGTATTTCCTTGGAGCAGGTGAGGAGGAATAAAATGAATTTGATTTTTTTAGGCCAGCAGGGAGCAGGGAAAGGAACCTATGCCCAGTATGTTCAGGAAAATTACGGCTTCAAGCAGATAAGCACTGGTGATTTGCTTAGAGAGGAAGCAAAAAAGGAAACTAAATTGGGGAAAAAGATTAAGGAAACAATGAATGAAGGCAAGCTATTGGAAGATGAAATAGTGACAGAGATACTGGAAAAAAGGTTAATGGAAAAAGACATGGAGAAAGGATTTATTCTTGATGGTTATCCCCGTACACTCTATCAGGCAAAACTATTGGATGAAGTGATGGAGAAAATGAATAAAAGAATTCATGCAGTGATTAATTTCTCTGTAACTGATAAGACTTCAATCCAAAGACTTAGCGGAAGAAGGCAGTGCAGTAAATGCAATAAAATCTATCATCTGGAGAATCTTCCGCCAAAAAAACCTGGAATCTGTGATGTGTGTGGGGGAGAACTCTTCCAGAGGGAAGACGATAAACCGGAAGCAATAAAGAAAAGGCTGGATGAATACAGGAAGAACACCAAACCATTAATTGATTATTATAAGGAAAAAAATTTATTGATTGAAATTATCGCCGACAAACACTTCACTGAAGTAAGACCAGAGATTGATAAAACATTGGAAAGCATAAAACAATGAATATATTTAAATATTATTTAGTATTACTTTGTATTACATGGAAATCCTGACTCTTAAATTAAAGGAAAATGTAATGAATGAAATGAATAAGGCAATAAAAGCATTCAATTACAATACAAAAACAGAATTTGTGAGGGAAGCAATTAGGGATAAACTAACGGAATTAGAAGAACAAAGAAGGAAACAGAAGGCATGGGAGAAATTGTTTGCTATGCGAGGCAAACTTAAAGGGAAAAGCAAGTTCAAGACTTACGATGAATGGCATGACTGGAGAAGCGATGAAGGGAGCCGAGAATTACTAGCCAAACTTGAAAAGAAGTTTGGCATCAAGGAAAAATAATTTCTTCCGGTACCTTAAATCCAACGATATCCAAAAGCTCGTTAAAGTGCTTGTCTCTTGTAATCATTATTGCCTCATTGTCTCTAGCAATGATTGCTTGAAGAACATCATTGAAAGGCAATTTTCTGTTTTTAGCAATTTCTTTGGATTCATTCATCTGCTTTTTTGAAACAGGAACCTCTAAGAGCAATTCCTTAAATGGAGAAAACATTTCTTCAATCAATTGCCTTGGAAAATCCTTCAATTCAAACAAAAGAGGCTCAGAATAAACTACTATGCATTTATGCTTTCTGCAATTATTCAAAAACTGAAAAGCAAAATCCCCTAAAGGCCTTATTCCATTGCTTCTGTCTTCAAAGTAATCCCGCCAGATAGAAGTGTCAACGTAGAATTTCCTCACTTAAAACCAACTCTCAATTGAATAGAAGCAATTAAAGAATTTAAATCTTTTTATACGTTGATTGCAGAAGCAAAGCATCTTCTTCCAGGTTCGGGGATTCACAGATGCAAATGCCTTTTGCCTTGAATTCTTTTAATGCCTTCATTAATTCGTTGTACTTTAAATCCGATTCTTTTAGAATTAAATGATTTCTCTCTCCTTTTTCTGTATAATTTATTCCTGAAACATGCATATGCATATTGTTTATTCCTTCTCTGCCTAAACTTTTTTCAATGGATTCAAGTATCTGAGTGAATTCTTTTTCTGAATTCATTTTTCCTGTTCGCGCATGGATATGGGAAAAATCAACACAGGGCATTACCCCAGGCAATTCCTCTGAAAGAGAAAGAATTTCTTCTAAAGTTCCGAACTGTGAATGCTTTCCAGTTGTTTCAGGCCTGATCCAAATCTTTATTCCTTCTTCTTTCAATTCCTTTAAAATATGCTTTAATTCTTTTTTCACGTTTTCATAGACTGCTTTCGAATCCATTTTCATGTAATAAGCTGCATGAAAGGTAACTGATTCTGCCCCGCATAAAAAGCCAATTCTTGCTGAATTAATTATGTGGCTTCTGCTCATTCCAATGGTTTGTTTTTTCAGTGAATTCAGATTAATGTAGTAGGGAGCGTGAACTGAAAGCCTTACACTGTTTTTTTCTGCAATTTTTTTTATTTCTGGGGCATTTTCTTTTTTTATATTAATATTTCTAACGAATTCAAGTTCCATGCAATCCAAACCCAATTCCCTTACTCTCTTTATTCCTTCCTCTGTTCCCATTCCTTTAGAACTGATGGGAATTCCTGCAGGGCCAAACATTAATTTATCAAATTTCATTTTTATTTCACTTTAAACCAATTAAGAATTGAAATGAATTAAAAATGTTTTGCAGTTTTCTTGTTTTAGGGATAAAAATGATTGAAGTAGTAATGGTTGGAAGCGTTGCATTAGACTCCATTCAGACTCCTTTCGGGAAAGCAGTTGAAACTTTGGGCGGAAGCATTTCTTATGCTTCCCATGCATGTTCTTTTTTCGCTAAACCAGGAATTGTTGCAGTAGTGGGGGAAGACTTCCCCCAAAAACACATTAAATTATTTGAGGAACGAGGAATTGATGTAAGCGGATTAAAGAAAGAGATGGGAAAAACATTCAGATGGAATGGAAAGTATGAATTTGACATGAATATAGCTGAAACCCTTTCAACTGAATTAAATGTATTTCAATCCTTTAATCCAGTGCTTCCGGAAAATTACAGGAAAGCAAAATATGTTTTTCTTGGAAACATTGATCCTGAACTGCAGTTGAATGTATTAAAGCAGATGGAGAATCCTGAATTGGTTGTGAGTGACACAATGAATTACTGGATTGAAAACAAGAAAGAAAAAGTAATGGAAGTAATTAAGACAGTTGATATCGCTTTAATGAATGACGCTGAAGCAAGAATGCTGTTCAATACCCCTAATTTATTCAAGGCAGCAAAAGAAGTATTGAAGCTGGATTCAGATTATGCAATCATCAAGAAAGGCGAACACGGAGCAATAATGTGCACTGCTTCTTCCTGCTTTTCATCTCCAGCCTATCCATTAGAGAATGTAGTTGACCCTACTGGAGCAGGAGACAGTTTTGCCGGAGCATTCATTGGTTACCTAGCCAAAACAAGAGATTTAAGCGAAGGAAATGTAAGAAAGGCAATGGTTTACGGAAGCGTTGTAGCTTCACTGAACGCAGAAGGCCTGGGAATGGAAAAATTCAAGGAAGTAACACAGGAAAAAATTGAAGAAAGATTCAATGAATTCAAGAAAATAGTTGAATTTTAGCTAATGTTTATTAAGCAGAAAAGAGTTTTATTAATTGGAATGAATATAAACTTAATTCATTTAATTTTGTTGATATTGGTAGGACTACTGATTGGATGTACTCAACCAATAGAAGATAAATCGATGGAAAAACAAGAACTTAAAATTCTTTTTCTTGAGAGAGATGACAGCAAATACTATTTTCCTCAACAATACACTATGATTAAAAAAGCCTTAAGAGACCAAGGACACGAAGTTGATTCTTCTTTTTCACTTTCATCCCAAATACTTAATGAACATGATGTATTAATTGCAATAAAACAATCCGATTTCAGTGAAGATGAAGTAAGTGCAATAAATAATTTTATTAACCAAGGAGGCGGAGTTCTTCTAAGCGGTTTTACTACATTTGATTCGGAAGATAACTGGCAAGAGATTGAATTAATCAAGTTTGGTTATAATGTTAGCATTAGCAACCAATTTATGCCTACAATTATAGTCGATGAAGAAAATGGTTTCTATGGCAACATACAAGGCTATTTACTATCAAAAGACAGAATAGATGAAACCTTTTCTGAGGGAATAGAAGAAGTTGCAGTTACAAACGCTTTAGAGACGAAAGGAAATGGAAAAACTCTTTTAAAATCACTTCCTTCGTCTAATCACCCAAGCGTTCCGATAATACTTTACAACGAAGTTGGAAAAGGAAGGATTATTGTTTCTTCAATAAGTATATTTATGGATGGTCAGATAAATCAATTTGATAACGCAAGATTTACTGCAAACCTTGTTAATTGGCTTGGAAGGAGCAACAAAGCTTATGTTGAACCCAGTTTGCCGGCGTTCAAGAACAGAAATTTTTTACCCGAAGAAGAAAATGAAGCACTAAAATGGATTGGAGATAATTTAAATGATGAAATAATTAGTTGCTGGTGGGAAGAAGGGCAGTTTTTAAAAGATTTTGGAGGCAAACCATTGTTAAAAAATGCAACTGAATTTTCAATTAAACATGCAGGTAATCCTTTTCTTGTTATTAATAAGCCATTTGAGGATGAAGAAAAAGAAAAAGATGTTGCAAGCTTATATTTAACTCAAGATATCAATGAATTCAAAGAAATAATGGGAAAAAATAATTCTGATTATTTTTTACTTGTAAGACAATATCTCGAAAGCTTACCTTCTTTCGTGATAATGAAATATCAGCTGGGCGATTACTCAAACCCAGAAATAAACAAATATTCATGCCTTGCCTTTGAATGCAATAAAGAAATAAACGACAAGTATGGATGTGGACCCAATAGTTTGAGCCAAGAAGAAATGGAATTACTGCCTACCACCTACATAACCAGACCCAACCAAATCTACGCAGAAAGAATGCCTCTATATCTCTACAAGTCAAAAGACAATTCAATTATTTATTTTATTAACGATGCAACGAACAAGACAATTGTTGTGAGAATGTGGTTTAATGATGCAGAGTTATCTAATGATTTTGAGACAGTTTTTGAAAATAGCGAGACTAAAATAATTAAGGTTAAATAAAAAATAGTTGAATTCTAGGGAATGTTTAATAAGAAGAAAAGAGTTTTATTAATTGGAATGAATTTGAAAATATTGTTTGTTGTTTTATTTATTGTTTTGCTTATTAATTCAGTTAATTCCTTACGTATTCTGTGTTCTATAGACGAAGAAACCGGAGAATTAAGTAATTGCCCAACTCTCTATTGTAAGTTAACAGATAGTGTTTCATATTGCTTTTATGAAAATAAATATACTGAAGGGATTTATGAAGAGATTACAGTTGAAGCATTTTGTAAGCCAATAGACTGTAATTCCACGGAATTCTGCAAGGAAGAAATCAAACATATTCATTTTAACGGAATGGAAGAACTAAATGTCGGAGATCAAATAATCTTTGAAGCACAAGGTCTCAGTGATTATGGATATTGTACTAAAAAATTTGGTTGTGAATATTGTGATTCGGTTGGAGGAGTTAAAAAATCTATTGAGGAAAAAGGCAGTGGAATTGCCATTAGCAAAATAATTGAAGAAAAAAGTAAAACTAATAAAAGGAGTTTTGCAATTGGATACGTACTTGAAGACATTGGGGAAGATGATAATTATTTTCCTCTTTTTGAAATAATAGTTTATACAATTATCCTTGCAATCATAGTTGCCTTATTGATTTTTGGATATACTTATTATAAAAAGAAAAATCCGCCAAAAAAATAATTACTTCTTCTGAGTTGATTTTTTCCTTTTAAGCAGTTTCCATCCGCTTGAATCGATTTTTGCGTTTGCTAGGACGATTATTGTGCCGTCTTCTGCTTTTAGTCTTGTTTTTCTTAGGCTTACATCGATTAATTCTCCTTTGTGGCCTTGGGTTTCGATTATGTCTCCTAAATCAAAGTGTCTGTCTGATAAAAGCAGCATTCCTGAGACAACATCACTCAATGAATCCTTTACTGCCATTGCTACTGCTAATCCAGCTAAAGCTCCCAATCCAAGCAGCGAAGCAAAGATTGCATCTAATCCCATTGAGCCAATAAGCCAGGAAAGAACCAAAAACCACATTCCCCATCCAGAAACCCTGTAAGTTATGTGCTGAATGTCTGTATTCATCTTAGTCTTTTTCAATGCCTTCCTGATAAGGGATTGAATTATTTTAATTACAATAAATGCAATTACTAATACTACTCCAACAAAAATCAGTGTTGGAAGAAATGCAATCAATCCATTAATCATTTGCTCAAAGCCACTGTAAACCGTGCTAACTGTATCCATTCCACTCAACCAATAAAACAATTGTGAATTATAATAGGAACATAGTTATTAAAATAACTTATTAATCTTTTCCTTAATAACAGCAAAAAAATATTTGGATTCAAAATGAATTTATTTTCATTACTAAAAAAAGAAGAAAAGGAAGAAAAACCTAAATGTGCTTGGTGCGGCACAGAAAAAGAAAACCTGCCTTTTACTAAAATAAAGGGCGGAAAAGAATTTAGGTTTTGCTCTGATGAGTGCAGAAGAAATTTCAGAGTCCACTACAATCAAAGAGCCAAAACAAGAACCTGTTCTCCCTGCCTTCTGAAAAAAATACGGCATTAATTCAAAGAAACTAATTTAAATCTTATTGCCTATCTTTTGTTGAGTGAAGTTATGGTTTACGTTAATACTGATTTATTGTTTAAGAAGGCAGAAAAAGGAAATTATGCTGTAGGGCAGTTTAATGTATTTAATTTAGAGACTGTTCTTGCGGTAGTGAATGAATGTGTAGAACTGAATTCTCCTGCAATAATTGCTGTGACTGAATCAAGCATTAATTATGCAGGAATACATAATTTGGTTGACTTAATCAAGCCATTGCTGGAAGGAACAAAGAACCGCTTTGCCTTTCATTTGGATCATGGAAGGAGCCTGGATACATGTGAAAAAGCAATAAAGGAAGGATTTTCTTCAGTAATGATTGACGGAAGCCAGCTTTCATTTGAGGAAAACATTGAAATTACAAGGAAGGTTGTTTCTATTGGGAAAAAGAAAAAGGTTTCAGTTGAAGCAGAATTGGGGAAGCTGGTGAGCAGTGAAGAAAACAACAGCAGCAATAACTTCACTAATCCAGAGCAGGCAAAGGAATTCGTGAAGAAAACAAAATGCAGTTCTCTGGCTATAGCTGTTGGAACCTCTCATGGGGCATACAAATTCAAGGGAGAAGCAGAACTGGATTTTGAGAGAATAAAGAAAATAAAAAGCTTAACTAAAATTCCTTTGGTACTGCATGGAGCTTCCTCTGTTCCAAAAGAAATCGTGGAGAAGGCAATTAAGTTTGGGGCAAAAATAGAGGAAGCAAAAGGCGTGGACGAAGCTTCAATCAAAAAAGCAATTCAGTGCGGGATAAGAAAAATAAATATTGATACTGATTTAAGGCTGGGATTTACTGCAGCGGTAAGGGAATACCTTCAGGAAAGGCCTGCAATCTTTGACCCAAGACAGATTTTAGGCCATGCAAGGGCAGAAATAAGGGAAATAGTAAAACAAAAGATTGCATTGTTTGGTTCACAAAATAAAGGATGAATTAATTTATTTTATCTCGTTTCTCTTCATCCATTTCTCTATTTCTCTTTCCATCCTGTTCAGGCTCTCATCCACTGCTTTTGAGATATTCCATTCATCTGCTTTTGAAACAATCTGTGTTCCGCTGAATGCAAGCATTGAATGAATGAAGTACTTGGTTCTGCTGCCCTGCTTGCAGCATTCCTTTAAATGAATTTTAAGGAATTCGATATTCCTTAATTCTTTTTCATATCTTCCAAGGAAACGCAAAGAACTTTCTTTCACTTTTCCTTTATCAAATCCATCTATTTCCTCAAAACCACTCAACTGCAGAAATTCTTCTAAAGGCATCTTTAATTCACTTCCTTGTTTATTTCTTTTGCTGGAACGCCTCCAAAAATCTTATTTGCTGGAATGTCTTTATTAATTAAACTCATTGCACTCACAGTGGAGTTATCTCCAATGCTTACTCCTGGAAGAATAGTGGAATTAGTTCCAATCAATGCATTCCTTCCAATAATTACTTCTCCAATCCTTACTTCCTTAATCAGGAATTCATGGCACAAAACAGTCGCATTATATCCAATAATTGAGTTTTCCTTTATTGTAATTAATTCCGGAAAGAAAATGTCAAACATTGCCATTAACCCAATAGAGACATTCTTTTCAATCTTCATTCCTGTAAGCCTTAAAAGAAATCTCTTTAAGGAAAGAGATGGAACAATTCTACTAAAGTAAATCACTATGAAATTAAATATTACAATTAATGGATTCTTTACCTTATACCATTTCAGCAGAGAATTTGTAGCATTAACCTTAATTGTTCTGATATTTCGCATAGCATGAAATCCTTTCTTCAATTACTCTTTTGGTGTTTCACAGTAAGGAAGTTCTGGTGATTCCCTCAATAATTCCAGTATTGTTTCAGAGCGAGTCTTTGAAGGAAGTTTTGTTGAGGTTTTCATTGGAAGAAACTTCTTCACTTTCTTCATTGTTTTTTTCTTTACAGGCTTTTTTCTTTTAATTTTTTTTGCAGGCTTCTTCTTTTCCTTCTTTTTTGCTTTCTTCTTTTTCGGCATTCTTTTTACCTCCTTTTTTAAGCTATAACCATTTTCTTTAAATCAATCAATCTAATCTTTATTTCAGCTTCTCCCTGGACAATTCCCCTAAGAAGCATTCCACTAATACTTCTTCTTCCTGCCTTTGCAAGAGAAACCTTTAATTCAGTAATATGCTTTCCCTGCCTTTTATACATTCTTCCAGAGACAGCAATTAATTCATGAGGGCCATGCATTACCTTGTTTTCCACTTTTCCCGCCCCTCTCATCTCGCTTAATTCAAAATTCTTTAATACTCCTTCGCCTCCAACAAACAATGCATCCTTTACGTCATTGTTTTGGGCGAACTCCATTAATTTCTCCAATACCTCATCTCCGCCCATCAAATTCAAAGTAAACTCTTTCCCACTCATTCCATCACCACTCTGCAACTAAAACAATATAAAATAAGGGGTAAAGAAATTTAAATTAATGCAAAGGAATCAGCATTCAATTATTCTTGAGTACTTGTGGGAAGAAGGCAGCTTGAAATTCATTCCAAGAATGTTTCTGGTTCTTTCGTCTCCTTCGGTTTCAGTGGGTTCGTAGAAGGCGGGGTTCCGGATTTCATGCATTTCCTGTTTTTGTTCCTTTTTTTCTTTTTTTCCGAAAGGCCTTTCCTTCAGGAACTTCAGTAATACCTCGTTTCCCTCTATTACTTGAACGCCGTGATAACCGCATTTCTCGCAGAAATGCACTTCACCATAATCCGGAGTCATTAGAATGTTTCCTTCCCTGTAAATCTGGTGGCCGTGCCTGATGCGGACAGAAGTAGAATAACATTTTGGGCAAATCTTTTTAATCATCCTTAACCAAGTAAAACTAAAGAATTAAATTATATATAACCTTTTGGGGTTTGAAAAACAAATCGCTTCAGAGAAAAAAACAGGGAAAATTGATTTATTCAATTCAATTACCTCCATTCAATTCAATTAAAAGTAAAACAATCCACCCTCCAAGTATAAAAAGCTATGGTCGAGAAAGTCCAAGACTCGCTCGACCAAAGAATTAAAAAGAAGAGACGTGATAAGAAAACAAATACAAAAAGCAATTGAAGAAATAAAAAGAGTAAAATTAAGTGAAAGGAAAAATAATTTTTTTTTATCCTAGTTTAGTTCTTAATTCAATGACAAATATTTGCTCGAATTTAAGAAGAAACCAAGTAATAGAAATAAAGGCAATTACTAATGCGCTATGCTCAATCAACAAGTAAAAGAAATTCTCATGAGAAACCATTTCAATAACAACAAAAAACGATATTGCCTCCAATAAATGAATTACGGCAAGAGGCAATAAACCAACCACAATAAAATTAAGAGACCTAATTAATTCATTACGTGACTTCAAGCCAATAACATTACTATACTCTCTAGACCTAATCCTCCACAAAACAAACAAAGGCAAAAAAATAAAAACAAAAGCAATAAAATGAACCAAAAACTCCAATACCTCAATCATAATACATTAAATTACAATTAAACCCATATATATTAATTCCCTTTTTTTACACGAAAAATTCATTCCAAAAAAAAAAGAGAAAGAAAAAAAATGAAACACCTGTGTTAACTATAGGTACGGGGAAAGGAGTTAAA